>JANMWQ010000837.1:0-4761 GCA_031394085.1 Rhizobacter sp.
ATCGCGAACGTGACCGACGCGACCTCGCGCGTGCCGAGGTGAGTGATCGCCTGCTGCACCGATTGCACGCGGCCACGCAGCCCGTAGAGCGACGAGTTGACCGCCTTCAGCACCGCCGCTGCCAGCGCCATGTCGGTCGAGATCAGCGCGCTCACCGCCTGCAGGTTGACGTTCTCGGCGAGCAGCAGGCCCGACAACTTCACCAGCACCTCGGGCTGGGCCGGGATGTCAACGTTGAGCGAACGCAGTTGCGGGTCGACGGGCATGGCGGGCTTTCGGAGGGCGCAACGGACACACCCTCGTTCCTGGGCCCGACGCGGCCGGCCCTATGCGGCGAACAGCTGGGTCGCGACCGTGTTGTTGGGCGAAGACGCCCCGAAATGGCCTGCGCTAACCTCCGGGCCATGACCCTGCACACCGCTCCTCCGCCGGCGATCGACACGCTGATCGAGCAAGCCCAGTCGCTGCTGGAACGCGAGCCCGCGCAGGCGGTGGCGCTGGCCGATCAGGCACTGGCCGCAATGGCGGCCTCCGGCACGCCTGACGGGGCGCCGGGCACGCTGCCTGCGCGTGCCCGGCGCGTGCGCGGGCTCGCGCTGCACTACGCCGGCCGCCATGCCGACGGCCTGGCCGAGCTCAACCGCGCGCTCGTCGCCTGCCCGCCCGACGCGCTGGCGACGCGGGCCGATGTGCTGCGCAGCCTGTCGATCGGCTGCGAACTGTTCGGCGCGCTCGATGATTCGCTGCGCTGGGCGACCCAGGCACTCGACGCGGCGCGCCAGCTCGGCGACCCGGCGGTGACCGCGAAGGTGCGGCTCGCGGTCGGCGTGGCCTGCTCGCGTTGCGGCGACGCTGCCGCCGGCATCGTCCACCTGCGCGAGGCGCTCGCCGGCTTCGAGGCGCTGTCCAACCGCTTCGGTTGCATCAGCTCGCTCAACAGCATCGGCATCAACCTGATGGAACTGGGGCAGCACGACGAATCGGCCGCGCAGCTGACCCACGCGCTGGCGCTGGCCGACCAGCCGGGCGACGACATCATGACCGCCAGCGTGCGCGCGAACCTGGGCGAGACACTGTGGCGCATGGGGCGGCTCAGCGAGGCGCATGACGCGCTGGCCGGCGCCATCGAGGTGATGCAGCGCCACCAACAGCGCGAGGCCGAAGCCGAGGCGCGCATCAAGCTCGGCGGGGTTCGGCTGGCGCTGGGCCAGGCCGATGCCGCGCGCGAAGAGCTCGAGGTGGCGCTGGCCCTGCTTGCCAGCGTCGGCACGCTGAACTACACGGCCGGCGCGCACCAGGCGCTGGCCGAACTGCACGAGCATGCCGGCCGGTTCGACGCTGCGCTGCGCCACCACAAAGCCTTTCGCGACGCCGAGCGCGCGCAGTTCAACGATGCCTCCGATCGACGTGTGAGCGCGCTGCGCGTGCAGCTCGAAGTCGCCGATGCGCGCCACGAGGCCGAGGTGCACCAGCTCAAGCACGTGCAGATCGCCAAAGCGCATGTCGAGCTGCAAGAACTGCACGCGGCGCTGACCGCTGCCGATGCCGAGAAGAACCTGCTGCTCGTGCGCCTGGCCGAGCAGACCCGCACCGATGCGCTGACCGGCCTGGCGAACCGCCGCCGGCTCGACGAGTGGCTCGCCAACGAACTCGCCCGCGCGCGCCGCCATGGCCAGCCGCTGGCGGTCGCGATGTGCGACCTCGACTTCTTCAAGCGCATCAACGACCGCCTCGGCCACGCCACCGGCGACACGGTGCTGCGCACGGTCGCGCGGCTGCTGAACGAGCGCTGCCGTACCACCGACCTGGTGGCGCGCTACGGCGGCGAGGAGTTCTGCATTGCGTTCCCGCAGACCGGCGGCGCGGCGGCCGCGCAGCTCTGCGAGGCGCTGCGCGACGCGGTGGCGAGCTTCGACTGGCAAGCCGTGCACCCGGAACTGTCGGTCACGATGTCGATCGGCGTCTCGGACGACCTGACGCTGATCGGCCACGAGCGCCTGCTCGCCGATGCCGACACGCACCTCTATCGCGCCAAGCGCGACGGCAAGAACCGCGTGCGCTGGAACGGCAATTGAGGGTCAGCGCAGGAACGCGTCGCACCCCGTCTTGAGGATCAGCGCGCTGACGACGACGATGAACGCGATGCGCACGAAGCCGGCGCCGTGTTTCAGCGCGAGCCGCGTGCCGAGCAGGCTGCCGACCACGTTGGCCACCGCCATCACCGCGGCCACGTGCCACCACACATGGCCTTTGAGCGCGAGCAGCACCAGTGCCGCGAAGTTGGTCGCGACGTTCAACACCTTCGCGCTGGCGCTCGCATTGAGAAAGTCGAAACCGAGCAGGCGCACGAACGCGAACACGTAGAAGCTGCCGGCGCCGGGGCCGAAGAAGCCGTCGTAAAAACCGATCACACCGCCGATCGCGCACGCGATCAACGCCTGCGAGCGGCCGCTGCGGCTGGGCGCATGGGACAGCCCCAAGTCTTTGTGCACGACGGTGTAGGCGAGCACGCCGACGAGCAGGACCGGCAGCACCTTGCGCAGGCCTTCGGCACTCACCAGCGTGAGCGTCCACGCGCCCACGAAGCTGCCGAGCAGCGCCACCGCGGCGGCTGGCAGCAGCGCGCGCATCGGCAACTGCACGCGGCGCGAGAACTGCACTGCGGCCCAGCCGGTGCCCCAGATGCCGGTGGCCTTGTTGGTGCCGAGCAGCGTGGCGGGCGGTGCGTTCGGGAACACGCCGAACAGCGCCGGCACGAGGATCAGCCCGCCCCCACCGACGATCGCGTCGACACAGCCGGCAAACAACGAAGCCAGCGTGACGATGGCGATATCGATCATGGACGAGTGGCGCGGGAGAGCGGCGCAGGAGAGCGGCGCAAGAAGCGCGCGCTGAAATGGACGAAGGGCGCCAAGATCACTTGGCGCCCTTCGGATTTTGCATCGGCCCAACTGCAGCCTGCGTTTTTCACGCGACCGCCAGCGGATGCCTGGGTGCGTTGTTCTCGTGTCTCCTCGGCCTCGTCCTGCCCGGCACCACTCCGGTGCCCGCTGCGAGAGACGCGACTTTAGGTGTGCGCCGATCCCGGTGCACTAGGGGTTTCCGGCATGGGCTTTCCGGGCGATTCAGCGCGCCGCGGCGGGCAGCGACAGCTGCACTGTCGTGCCTTCGCCGGGCACGCTGGTGACCGAAACTGCACCGTCGTGGAGCTCGGCGATGCGCTTGACGATCGCCAGCCCGAGCCCCTTGCCGCCTTCGCCGGTGGCGGGCGCGACGCTCTGGCGGCTCTGGTAGAACCGGTCGAACAGGTGCGGCAGATCAGCCGCCGCGATGCCCGGGCCGGTGTCGGTGACGCTGACTTCCACGCGGCGGTCTCGCACCTGCGCAGCAAGCACGATGCGCGCGCCGCGCGGGCAGAACTTCAGCGCGTTGTCGACCAGGTTGGCGATCGCGCGCTCGAAGAGTTCGATGTCGACGGCGGCAAAAGGCAACGGGCGCATCGCGTCGGTGGCGTGCTCGGCCACCAGCGCGATGCCCTGGTTCGCGGCACGCTCGGCGAAGCGGATCGCGATGTCGTCGAGCAGCTCGCCGAGCTCGACGACCTCGGCATGCAGCACGAACTCGGGCTCGTCGAGCTTGGCCAGATCGCCGAGCGACTGCACCAGCCGCGCTGCGTTGCGGGTGTTGCGCAACGCGATCTCGACCAGCCGCCGGTCTTCGGCGCCGGCCGCGTCGGCGCCCGCGGCCCAGCGCGCATCGAGCGTCTCCAGGCAGGCCACGGTCGCGGTCAGAGGCGAGCGCAAATCGTGCGACAAATTGCTAACGCCCTCGCGCCGAAAGTGATCGAGCCGACGCAGCTCGCCCCACTGCTTGCGCAGCGTGGTCAACATCAGCTCGAACGCGCGGGTGAGCTGGCCGAACTCGTCGCGCGTGACCGGTGGCAGCGCGGCTGACGGCGCGTTCGCGAGGCCGGCCGCGCCGGCATCGAGCCCGCGCTGCGAAATGTTGGCGACCGCCTCGGTCAGGCGCCGCAGCGGCCGCGTCACCGAGACAATGATCAGCACCGACAGCAGGGTCGTGAACCCGACCACAGCGCCGATCAAGCCCAGCGCGGGGCGCGTCAGGCTCATGCGCAGCGCGGCCCAGCGGCCCTCGGGCAGTTGCTCGGTGTGCAGCACGAGGTAGAGGTAGCCGACGACCGGGTCGGTGTTGCCGATCATCGCGCGGCGCACCGGCTGCACAGCGATCACGGCATCGGCGTCCATGCGCTTGGGGTCATCACCCATCACATAGGCGGCGTTCGGCTTGCCGACGGCTTCGAGCACCGGCGCGAGCGCGACCCTGGAGCCGGCCGGCAACGGCTCACCGTTGCACGCGAGCACGCCGCCATCGGTACCGAGCAAGTAGAGCTGGGTGTCGGGCTCGAACAGCAGCAGGTTGTTGAGCCAGCCCTGAAACTCATCGGGCCGCCGCGCGTACATGTCGAACAGGTTTTCATGGTTAGCCACCACGCGCTGCAGAAACGCACTGCCGCGTCGGTACGCCGTTTCACGCTCGAAGCGCTGGAACGCGTAGATCACGGCTGCGATCACCAGCAACGCGGTGACGATGCCAGTGGCAAAAACCGTCATCGCGAGCTTGAGGCGAACGGTCATGGGGAGCTTCTACCGCAGAGGCACGGAGGACGCAGAGTCGCGCAGAGGAAGGCCGGGCTCTTACTCTGCGAACCTCTGCGTTCTCTGCGCCTCTGCGGTGAAGGCT
>JANMWQ010000847.1:0-1653 GCA_031394085.1 Rhizobacter sp.
GTCGCGACGATCTGGCCGCCGTGGATCGGCGGGCTCGAGTAGTTGCGGCGCACCGTGAACTTCATCTGGCCGAGCACCAGCGCCGCCTCGTGCGCGTTCGGGCAGACCACGCTGAGCGCGCCGCAGCGCTCGCCGTAGACGCTCATGCTCTTCGAGAACGAGTTTGCAATGAAGAAGCTGACACCGGCGCTCGCGAGCGCGCGCACGGCGTAGGCGTCTTCATCGATGCCGTCGCCGAAGCCTTGGTAGGCGAGGTCGAGGTACGGGATCAGGCCGCCGTCGCGCAGCACCGGGATCAGCTGGTCCCACTGCGCGCGCGTCAGGTCGACGCCGGTCGGGTTGTGGCAGCAGGCGTGCAACAGCACGATGCTCTTCGCGGGCAGGCTGCGCAGCGTGGCCAGCATCGCGTCGAACGCCAGCCCGCCGGTGGCGGCATCGAAGTACGGGTACGTTTTCACGGTCAGGCCCGCACCCTCGAACATCGAGCGGTGGTTGTCCCAGGTCGGGTCGCTGACCCAGACCTGGCTGCCGTTGAATTGCGCCGCGATGAAATCCGCACCCACCTTGAGCCCGCCGCTGGAGCCGACCGACTGGATCGTCGCGATGCGACCCGAGGCGATCGCCTCGTGCCGAGGCCCGAACAGCAGGTGCTGCACCGCGCTGCGGAAGTTCGCCGCGCCTTCGATCGGCAGGTAGGGCTTGGGCCCGCCCTTCGCGATGACCGTCGCCTCGGCGCGCCGCACCGAATCCATCACCGGGATGCGGCCGGCGTCGTCGAAGTAGATGCCGATCGACAAGTTGATCTTGTTCGGCCGCGGATCTTTTTGAAAGTCTTCGTTCAAGCTCAGGATCGGGTCGCCGGCGAACGGGGGAATGTGCTCGAACATGAATTTATCTGGGCCAGTTCGGTGTGCGGTCAGTGGACCGTGTCTTTGCTCGCGAGGGCCGCTTCGATGTCGCTCTTGATCGATTCGGGCTTGTCGGTCGGCGCGTAGCGCTTGATCACCTGGCCGTCGCGGCCGACGAGAAACTTCGTGAAGTTCCACTTCACCGACTTGCTGCCGAGGATGCCCGGCGCTTCCTTGGTCAACCATTGCCACAGCGGGTGCGCCTCGGTTCCGTTGACCTTGACCTTGCCCATCATCGGAAAGCTCACGCCGTAGTTGAGCTGGCAGAACGAGGCGATCTCGGGGTCGGCGCCCGGGTCTTGCCCGCCGAACTCGTTGCTCGGGAAACCCATCACGACCAGCCCTTTGTCGGCGTAGGTCTTCCACAGTTCTTCGAGTCCGCCGAACTGCGGCGTGAAGCCGCACGCGCTCGCGGTGTTGACGATCAGCATCACCTTGCCGCGCTGTTCGGCCAGCGGCGCCGGCTTGCCGTCGATCGCGGTCGCATCGAAGTCGTAGATGCTGGTGGACGTATTTGCGGACGTGTTCGCCATGGTGAATGCCTCTCGGTGGGGATCGCGGGGGCGCGGTGGTGTGGCGCGGGTGTGCAATCCTACCGCCGCAACCCGCGCAGCCGCTGCCCGAGCGCTTGACGCTGCGGGCACCGCGCGTCGAACATGGCGGCGCGCAGATCGCGCCGCGCCCCAGACCACGGAACGACGATGCCTGCTGCCACGCCCTGTTCGCCACTGACCTCAGCCGAGGG
>JANMWQ010000013.1:0-14957 GCA_031394085.1 Rhizobacter sp.
TGTGCTTGACCTCCACCAGGCGATTCAAGCTGTCGTACACGAAGCGCACCGCACCTTGCGCAACCTTGCGACCCAGCGCGTCGTCTTCGAACGCACCGGTGCCAGCGTTCGATGCCGGTACGCCGAGGCCGGCACTGCCAGACACCTCTCTGGCACTGGAGGCGTTCAACCAACCCGCCGTCGTGCCACGTACCTGCGTGATCAGGCGCTGCGCGCTTTCAGCCTGTGCGCGGCGGCTGGGTAACACGGACTGCGCTTGCTGGACAGTCGGCGGCGAACTGGCGTTGCCTTCGCTCGACGTGGCAGCCTGCGCGTAGCTGAGCTGCGTTTGCCCGACCTGCGCATTCCCCGCCTGCACGATGCGCCCCCGGCTGTCGAGCAAAGTCTTGCTCGTGAGCCCGTTGCCGAAGTGGAAACTGCGCAGGTGGTATCGATCGGCATCGCTGTTCATGCCCTCGACGATCGGACGGTCGATCGGGCCCAACAGCCACACCGATTCGAGCAGCCCGGCCCTGGGATGTTGGCTGTCGCGGTACCGGTAGCTGAGAACCTGGCCATCGGGCAGCGTCTTGGTCAGCAGGCGGCCAGCGTTGTCGTAACGGTACTTGAGCGAGAAGCGCTGCGCGTCGGTGCGCTGGGTGTGCTCGATCAACCGGGCCGCATCGTCATAGGCAAAGTGCTCCTCGCCGGCCAGGTAGGTGATGCGACTCGGCTTGTTCGCCTTGCCCCACGTCACCGTGGCGCTTTCATCAACCACGCCGCGGGAGTCGGTCGATCGGATCGTCACCACGCGCCCCGCCGCATCCCGCCCGTAGGCCGCCTGGCTGCCATCGGCCTGCCTGCGCAGCATGACCTGACCCGCGGCGTTGTAGGTGTAGCGCGTGAGCCCGGTGGTGGGGCTGCGCACCGCCACCAGGTGATCGAAGTCGTCGCTGAAATAGGTGGTGGTTCGGTCCTTCGCATCCAGCGCGGTCGTGGTGGTGCTGCGCGGCCCGTCGAGGCTGGCCAGTGCCAACACGTCCTGCAGGGCGATCGCGGGCGCCCTTGCAAAGGCGGGCCGAGCGATGTTGTCTTCGGTGTTGTCGATCAGGCGGCGCATGCCTGCAAGCACCGGGTCTTGCTCCGCGCCGGTGCCGAACTCGCGCTGTTGCGAAACGCTGCCGTCCGGATTGAGCAGCTCTGCCTTCAGCAGATCCCCTTCGCTGCTTCGCCGCAATGCGATGCGGTTGTTTTGCGCGTCGCCGACCAATGCCAGTTTGCCCGCCAAGTCGTAGGTCATCTTCAGGCGCTGACCCAACGGATCGATCAGTTCATTCAGGCGGCCGTTGGCGTCGTACGCGAGCCGACTCACCGCTCCGGCGGAATCCACCACGCCCACCGATCCACCGGCTTCGTACCGCAGGTTGATCGGGACACCGTCGACACCGACCGACTGCACCACGCGCCCGATGTCGTCGTATTTGTAGCTCGCCATCAGGCCCGAGGGATGGACCATGCCGACCACCCGATCGCCATTGGCATCCCACGTGAAGCGCGTGATGTCGGAGTCTTCGGGTGAGTTCTTGGGCCCGTTGGGGAGTGAGCCGTCGATCTCGACCAGCACCCTGCGGCCATTGATCGACTGATACCGGTACGACGTCGAACGCGAGATAGCGAACCCCGCTGCGCTGGGCTCTGACTTGTCGTCGAACGGGCTGAAGCCTTCCTCGGTGATGCGGGTCGGCTGACCCAGTTCGTTGTAAGCCAGCCGGGTGATGCGCTCCTTGCCCTTGAAGACGCTGGGCTGCGCGATGAGGCTGGGGTGGGGCGCGACCGCGACTGTGCCGTCCTTGAACCTGACATCGTCGTACTCGAATCGCTGCAGCCACTGCACCGCAAGCGGTTTGCCGCCGGCTTCGTGCGGCTGCCGCCCGGTGCGTGCCAGGCGCCCGTAGCCGTCGTATTGCGACACCTCGCTGCTGACGGCACGGCCCTGGTCATCCAGCCGTGTGCTGCGCAGCAGCTGACCCTGGCTGCTGTAGCTATAGCGCATGTTGGCGGGGCCGCAGGTCGAGCAACCCGGTCCGCGCATTTCAATCAGTCGAAAGTGACCGCCGATCACTGCACTGGTGATCTGCGACGTCTGACCCAGGCTGTTCGTCAGCACACTCTTGCCCGACTGGGCCGGCGTTACTTCACCCGTGGCCCGATCGACCTTGGCGCTCGCTTCGCGTGGCAATGCCTTCTCCACGTACGCCACTTCGATCTGCTCGATGCCCGTGCCCGCAACCTGCTGGCCGTCCTTCAGCGCCTTGGGCAGCCCCTTCGTACTCAATATCGCGAGGCCCGCCGCGTTGTAGGCGAAGGTGGATTGCCGCTGCTCCGTTGGCTGCTGCGTCTGCGGATCGAGACGGAGCACGCTGATTCCCGTCAACGCCTGCTTGTTGCCCGCGTTGAAGCGGTCCTCGTAGTGGTAGAGCCGGGTGAGGTGGGATGCACTGGCGGCATCCTTGCTGTTCGTCACCTGTGTGAGTCGGCCCAGGGCGTCCTGGGAGTAGCCGATGCGCCCGAGCGGCGTGTCGATCGCCTTGAGCGCGCGGCTGCGCTTCTCGGCCGCGCTGGCGTAGATGAAACTCAGCTTGCGGCCCTGCGGGTCGCGGATTGTTGCCAATTCACCGGTCGGGCTGTAGCTCAGCGTCAGCCGCTCGCCGCTCGACGCTGTGATCGCTTGCAGCGGATAGCCACCACCGCTACCGCTGGTGAACGTCAGGATGCGCCCGTCGGGCCAGCGCCAGTGGTAGGTGGGCTGACTCTTGACGTCCTTCGCGGCCTCGATGCGCACCTGGCCGTCCTGCGGTTGCGCGCTGCTGCACAGCGCTGCGTTCTGGCCCACGCCGCGCTGGAACACGAGCCGCCGGCCATCGGCCTGCACGATCTGGATCTGGCTGCCGAAGTCGTAGAGCACGGTCTCGTAGCTCATGCGCCAGTTGGCACCGAGCAACCCGGGGTGACTGCTCTGGCTGTTGTAATAACGCTTGAGCTCCAGGCCCAGCACGCCGGGCAGTGCGGACAGGTCGGTTTCTTCCTGGTACTTGTTGCCGTTGAGCAGGTTGATCGGGTTGCCGGCGCCTACCGACGGGCCACCGGCGCCGATGGCGGCCGGGCCGGAGCCGCCGCAGGTGGGGCTGCCTCCCGGCGGAGCAGTGCAGCTGCCACCACCGCCTCCGCCCCCGCCCCCGCCCCCGCCGGGGCAGGTGCCCAGCAGGACCTGCGTCGTCGTGCACGCGGGCGGCGGCACGCAGCTCTGCTTGGTCGGGTCGCATGTTGGATCGGCAGCTCGTGCCGACGAGACCACGCCGACACTCGCAGGTACAGCGAGCGAGACAACCACGACGAGGTGGCTCATCGCACGGGCGAACCCGCCTCGAATTGCAGTGCGTACCGGCGTGTTCATAGCAACTCCCGCCGGGGTTTTGCTTGTCTCGTGGGGTTGACTGGCAGATACATGACTACTCCCTGGCGCCGCTTCGGCCTGCCGCTGTATTGATGCTTTGCATAGAACGGTGCGGCCGCCGCTCAACCACCCGTGCACACGTCGGGCTTGCAGCCGGGTGAGTTCGTACCGTCTGCGCAGCTCCGGCAGGCCGGGTCCCACCAGGGGCAGGTCGGCAGGCTTCCCACGACCGGGCCGGGCCCAGGGTCGCTCGGCGACCCGTCGTTGCCCGGCCCTGGCGAGCTCACCATCAGCGTGTTCTTGATCGCGTCCGACTGCATCCGCACCACCGCCTGCGTGACGACCGGGATGCGCTCGGCGGCGATCAGGGCCTGTTGAAACGCATCGCCGGCGCCCACGCCCATCTTGCCGAGCGCCCAGGTGTAGAAGCGCCCGACCATCGGCATCTGCTTGGCCTTCGGGATGCCGTAAGTGATGCGCAGCTTGAGCAGGTTCGCGTCGAGCAAGGTCTGCCCGCTGGCGTTGCTCTTCGGGTCCGAGGCGCAGCCCGGCACATCGCGCGGGCAACTCAGCTCATCGAGCCCGACGTTGGGGATCACGGGCTCACCGACCTTCAACGCGGATTGCAGCTTCGGGCTGTTGTAGTCGGTGAAGCTCTCTTGCGTGGGCGAGAGGATTTCCACGCGCACGGCGAAATCTTTCGCGAGATTTTTTGCCGATTCCTTCAACTCGTCGGCGTTCGTGCCGCCCCCGTAGTACGGCACCATCGCCTTCTGGAACGCCAGGTTGATCGACGTGATGCTGGCGTTGTTGACCGAACCGGCGCGCGCCGCCTCGAACGACGCGTAGTTCACGTTGCTCTTCGCGAAGAACACCATTGCGGCCTGCATGGCGCTCAGCACGGTGAACAGCAGCAGTGGGATCACCACGATCGCCTCGACGAGGCTGGCGCCGCGCTGAGGCGCGTGGCGGTGCACAGGTTCGATGCGTTTCATGAAGTGCCTTCCTCTTTCGGTTGGACAACTGTCAGGGTGGCGTGACGGTGAAGCCGGCCGGAATCTCGAACACCGAAGCCGGAATGCCGTGATTGCGCTTGACCTCCAACGGCACGATCGTTTCGATCAATCCGGGAGTGGGACCGAACTGAACCCGGCCACTGAAGGCGAATGGCCAATTCAGGTACTTCACAAAAGGAAAGGCGTCCCAGATGCACGCTTTGCCATCAACCAGCGTGCCGGCCAGCGGGGGAACCTCGCGGCAGGTTTGGCCAGCGAACTTGTCGAAAGGAAGCGCAGCGAATTGGGTCGCGGGCAACAGCACGACCTTGTCATCGGCCACCTTGTTGCCGATAGCCTTGCTGGTGTCGAAGCGCAAGTCGTACTTGATGCCGTCGCGCCAGAGCGTGCCGGTCTTGCGCTCGCTGACCTTCACTTCTGCACAGTTCATCGGCACGGCTGGGTAGTTACCGGTCTCCACGCTGACTTTTGATTCATTCAGCCAGCGCTGCAAGTCGGGCAGCTCCAGCCCAGTGCCGGTGATGAGCGTCAGCGCCTTGTTGGTGTCGAAGAACTTCTCGTGTATCGAGACATCGATGCTTGCCAGCGTGGCCTCGGGGGGCGAGACCGGTGCCAAGTCGTAGGTTGACAAACGCAGACCGTTGCACAGATCCACCAGGCCCTGAAACGTGTCGCGTGCCAGACCGTAGGTCTTGCCGTCGTAGAGCACGGTTTGGCGCGTCTTGAGATAGGCGGTGCCGGCGAACTCATTGGAGCTCGCGCCCGACCCGTCCGCAGCCGAGCCGGCATCGGTTGAAATGCCACCGCCGCCGCAGGCGGAAAGCGCCAGAGCCAGAGTCGTGAGGATGGCGCAAGCTGCGTGTTGCTCGAGTGATTGCTTCATGGGAGTTCTGTTGAGTTGAATCGTTGGGGATCGGGAAAGGGCGGTGCATCGTTCGCACCGATCAATACGCTGCCGGCACGCAGGCCGTGTCGCTGCGCACCGCCGGCGGCGAATTCGACTGCTGCGTGCGCGCGCCAGCACCATGCAGCACGAAACGGCTTCAGGTCGCTGACCACTGCGAGCACGCGGCCGTTGGTATCGACGAACGCGACGTCGATCGCATAGCGCATGAAGAGGGTGTGGACGCTCGCGCAGGGCGCGAGGTAGAGGGCTTCGTCGGCCTCGAGCTGCGGCCGGGCCAGCAGGCCGAGCAGGCGCGCGATGAAGCTGTCGGCGCGGTGGATGGTGAGAGCGGGTGCAGTCATTGCATTCACCTCACAGGCCCATGTGGATGAACTTCATCGCGATGGGGAATGCCAGCACGACGAAGGTACACGGGAAGATGAACGCGATGAGCGGGAACAGCAGCTTCACCGGGGCTTCCATCGCGAGCTTCTCGGCACGCGCGAAACGCTCGGTGCGCCGCTGCTCCGACTGCGCCCGCATGATCGGCCCGAGGTTCATGCCCATGTTCTCGGCCTGGATCATGGCCGAGACGAAGTTGGTGATCGAAGGCTCGTTCATGCGGTCGGCGAAGCTGCGCAGCGCATCGAGCCGCGGGCGCCCGGCGCGCACGTCGCGGAGCACGCGCGCGATCTCGTCGCGCAGCGGGCCGACCGGGCCCTTGGCGACCGCCTGGGTCAGCGCACCCGTCAAGTTCAGGCCGGCCTCGACGCACAAGGTGATGATGTCGAGGAAGAACGGCAAGGTCTTGAGGGTTTCGCGCCGCCGGGCCTGGATGCGGTCGCGCAACCAGATCGCGGGAAATGTGAAGCCGACGACGGCCGCCAACAGCGGCCACCAGCCCGCGGCCCGGCCGAAGCTCGCGAGAATCCATGCGAGCAGCAACGCTGACACGGCAGCGGCAATCAAGCGCGCCGCGGTGAGTTGCTCGGACGAGATCGCGTAGTCGAGCCCGGCCAAGCGCAGCTTCACGATCAGACGCTGCCGATAGGCCAGCGGCAGCACCCGACCGAGGTAGTGCGCGATCCACTGGATCGGCCACCACACCAGGCGGAACGCGCCGGGCGGACGATCCCGGTAGCTGCGGTCCTCGGGCGGCACCGCGTCGATGGTCGAGACGAGCCAGTACGCCACCCCGGCCACCGAGAGCCCGAGTGCGAGGGTGGCGGCGATCGGCACCCAGTGGAGGTCGTTCATTGGGCGGCCTTCACACGTCGATGTCGACGATCTTGCGGATGATCAGCACGCCGAAAATTTCGAGCAGCGCGATCACCGCCAACGTGGCGTAGCCCATTCGGGTCGTGAACATCAGGTTCATCGCCTCTGGCTCCATCTTGTTCAGCACGTACATCAGGAACAGCGGCAGCGCCCCGACCACGATCGCCTGCAGCTTGCCTTGCGAGGTAAGGGCGCGAATCTTGCCCTCCATCGCGAGCTTGGTGCGCAGGGTCTGCGAGGCGCGTTCGAGCGTTTCGGCGAGCTGGCCGCCGGTCTCGGCGGCGATGCGCATCGCCGACACGGTCAGCGTGACCGATTGAAGCGGCACGCGCTGGTTCAGGTTCTCTAGCGCGACATCGAGCGCCACGCCGAGCCGCTGCTCGCGCAGCACCATGTCGAACTCCTGCGACACCGGCGGGCGCGATTCGAGCACGAGCTGCTGAATGGCCTGGGTCAGGCTCACGCCGGCCTTCATGCCGCCGGCGAGCATCAGCAGCGTGTCGGGGAGCTGGAGCTCCATTGCATCGAGGCGGCGCCGCCGCAGGTACCGCAACAGCAGCCGCGGCGCGAGCGCCGTCAGCACGAGGCCGAGCACCGCGAGGAACAACGAGCCCGTCAGCACCCAGGTCGCGACGCCGACGAGCAGCATCACCGAGAGGTTCAGCATGAACAGCCGCCCGGGCTCGACGAACAGGAACAACTCGCGCAGGTTGACGTTCGTGCGCTCGGTGAACAACTGTCGGTAGCGCGAGAGCCCGTTCGTGCCGATGTCGAACAACGACCAGGTCAGCAGCGCGATCGCGATCGCCACGGCCGCGGTGACGCCGACGATGACGGTGTTCATGCTCAGTTCCATGGCTGCCTTTCGCGAGGTTGCAAGCTCATGCCGCCCTCTTGTCGAACAAAGTGAGGTCGACTTCGGCGCCCTGCTCGCGCAGCTGGTCGTAGAACGACGGAATGGCGTCGCAGCCCGAGAACTGGCCGAGCACCTTGCCGTTGTCACCGAAGCCCTTGGCGTCGAAGCGGAACAGCTCCTGGAGCTGGATGCGGCCGTTTTCCATGCCGGTGATCTCGGCGATGCTGGTGACCTTGCGCGACCCGCAGGAAAAGCGCGTCTGCTGCACCACGATGTCGACCGCCGACGCGATCTGCTCGCGTATCGCGTTGATCGGCAGGTCCATGCCGGCCATCAGGATCAGTGTTTCGAGCCGCGCCAGTGCGTCGCGCGGTGTGTTGGCGTGCAAGGTGGTGAGCGAGCCCTCGTGGCCGGTGTTCATGGCCTGCAGCATGTCGAGCGCTTCTCCGCCGCGGCACTCGCCGACGACGATCCGGTCGGGCCGCATGCGCAGCGCGTTTTTCACCAGATCGCGGATCGTGATCGCACCGCGTCCTTCGACGTTCGAGGGGCGAGACTCCAGCGACACCAGGTGCGTGTGGTTGAGCTTGAGCTCGGCCGCGTCCTCGATCGTGATGATGCGTTCCCCGTCGGGGATGAAGTTCGACAGCACGTTCAGAAAGGTCGTCTTGCCCGAGCCGGTGCCCCCCGAGACGATCATGTTCTTGCGGTGCTCGACGCACAGCTGCAGGAACTTGACCATCTCGGGCGAGACCGAACCGTAGGCGACCATGTCATCGGTATTCAGGCGCTTCTTCGGGAACTTTCGGATCGTCAGCGTCGGGCCTTTGAGCGCGAGCGGCGGGATGATCGCGTTGACGCGAGAGCCATCTTTCAGGCGCGCATCGACCAGCGGCGACGACTCGTCGATGCGCCGCCCCAGCGGCGCGACGATGCGCTCGATCACGCCGAGGATCGCGCGGTCGCTCGTGAACGACAGCGGGTACCACTGCAACTGGCCAGCGCGCTCGACGAAGATCTCGTCGTGCCGGTTGACCATGATCTCGGTGACGCTCTCGTCGGCGAGCAGTTCTTCGAGCGGGCCGAGGCCGATGGCTTCGTTGAGCACTTCGTTGTTGAGCGCGACACGGTCGATGCCAGCCGGTAGCTCGACGAGGTTGTCGAGAATCTCGCGCACCAGCCGCTCGGTCTCGATCCGCAACTCGGCATCCGACATGCGGGTCAGGTCGCGCCGACGCAGGTCGATCGTGTCGAGCAACTGGTCGTGCACGCGCTTGCGCCACGGGTGGCGGGCCTGGATCACGAGCACCTTGGCGTGCTGGCTGGCCGTGCCGCCGGGTGGGTGTTCTGCGCCGGCAGTGCCGCCGCCGGGGTGCTTGACGCTGGCGAGCTGCACCACGCTGGTCGGCGCACTCGCGGGCTCCGCCGATGCAGCGGCGCGCGGGCTCGCCTCCTGGATGCGAATTTTGTAGCCGGCGATCTGGATCTGGTCTGCGAAGCTGAGCGGGCCGTGGCGCACGACGCGCGAGCCGTTGACCCAGGTGCCGCTGAACTGGCCGAGGTCTTCGAGCATCAGGCCTTGCGGCGTGCGCAGCACGCGTGCATGTTCCTTGCCCACACGCCAGCCCCCCAAGTGCACCTGGCATTGGCGGGCCTTGCCGATGAGCATGCTGTCGGCGTCGATCGCGATCTCGCTGGACTCGCCGTCGATGTCGGTGACGGTCACGACGAACTTGGCCGATGCGGGGTGCGATGAAGCGATCATGGTGTCTCCGGCATCAGCCACTGCGAGGCGATCCAGCCGCGTTGCGCGGTCGCGCCGTCGCCGATCTGCACGGCTGTCCAGCCGCCGCGCGGTGTGTGCGGTAGAGCGAGCGCGATGGCGCCCGCGGCTGGGCGCGCGACGACCTCGGCGTTCACGTCGGGGGTGACGCGCAATGCGAGCCCGTCTCTGGCGACCTTGTAGACGCGGGCGTTCGCGCCGGGTGCATCGAGCGTCAGTGCCTTGGGCTCAGCACGCTCGGGCGACATCGAAAGGGGGCGGCGCACCTGCCGATCGCCGGACGCCGTGTTGGAGCGACCTGCAGCCGCCGCCTCCACTGCCTGCCCGCGCGCCGGAGCGACGCTGTTCGCCGGCACCCAGCCATTGAGCGCGCCAAGTACGACGTTGCGCCATGTCCCGCTCGCACCAGACCGCAGCGCGGCCGCGCCCAACTGCAGCACTGCGCCGCGCTCGTGTTGCATGCGCGGCGCGCCGCCCGCGTTGGGCTCGTCACGCATCACGACCTCGTCGGCGACCACCCTCAGCAAGCTGCCATCGCGGGCGAGACTGCCAGCGCGCTGACCAGGAGGCTCCGCGCGGTCCGGCGCAATCGTGGGGCTCGGCGCGGGCAGCTTGCTGATCGGCGCCGGCTCGGTCGGCTGCGGCATCGGGTTGGAGGGTTCTGGCCCGACACGTTGCGGTATCGCGTTCGGCCTCTCGTAGCTGACCCCGGGCTGCACGGGCTCGCTGAGATACGGGTTGGCGCCGAGCCGCTCCTGCAGGCGGTCGGTGGTGCGGCTGACGCGGTCGCGCGTCGCGGCCGAGTTGGCGTCGACGATGGTCGGCGTCACGAAGACGACCATCTCGGTTTCCTTGTTTTGGTAGCGCTTGGAGCGGAACAGGGCGCCCAGCACCGGGATGTCGCCCAGCAACGGCACCTTGTCGATGTCGGTGCTGAGCTCACGTTGCAGCAGCCCGGCGAGCACGATGGTTTCGCCGTTGCGCAGGTTGAACTCGGTCTCGGTGCGGCGCGTCAGCAGCGCCGGGCCGCCGAGCGTCGTCAGCGACCGGTCGATCGAGCTGACCTCGGCAAGCACGGTCGCGCGAATCACGCCGCGGTGATCGACCTTCGGCGTGATGTCGAGCTTGACGCCGTAGGGCTTGAACAGCACGCTGAGGCCGTCTCTGGATTGCACGGAGTACGGGATCTCGCCACCGGCGATGAAGCTGGCCTTCGAGCCATTGCGGGCCGAAAGTTGCGGCTCGGCGAGCAGCGTGGCCTTGCCCTCCTGCGCCAGCAGGTTGAGTTGGGCGTTCAGGCCAAGATTCAAGGCGGACAGTACGTTGAGCCCGCTCGGCAGCGGTACAGAGGTGCCGACGCCGTCCTTGGCCGTAATTGGTGGCGCATTGCCGGTGCCGGTCGTGACCGTGATGTCGTAGGGCGCGCCGTTGCCACGACGTAAGGGCGACCAAATGCCACCGATGGCCCCACCGCCGGTTGCGTTCCACTTGAACCCGATGTCGCGCAGGTAGGTGATCGGAAACTCGACCACCTTCACGTCCATCAGCACCATCTGTTCCCAGCCGACGCGGTTCGTGAAGTTGACGATCTGCGGGTAGCGCTTGGCGAGGTCGTCGATCTTGGACATGTCGGCGTCCGAGAGTTCGTCGCCTTCGACGATCACGTTGGCGCCGACGATCGAGGCCTTGGCTTTCGGAATGGTCGACAGGAACGCCGCAATCTCTCGCCCGAAGCGCGCGGTGTCGCCCGGCACGATGTTGACCTTCACGCGCTGGTAACGGCCATCGGCGTTCCAGATGAACAGCGACGACGTGCCGACCTGGTTGGCGAAGACGATGACCTCTTTGTTGTCGAGCGCGGCAGCGGTGAGCACAGCGCCGTTACCGACCGCGATGCGGCCGACACCCGGCGTCGGGAACACACGCGATTCACCGACGAACATTTCGATCTCGGGGATCTGGCCTTCATCGTCGACCCGGCGGATCGGCGCGTACGGCCGGTTCGCGGCGGCCGCAGCAGCGGTGCTGCGCGGCTTGCTCGGCTTGAGCGTCTCGGCGTAGCCGTTCATGGGCACGGGCGCGCTTGCCGAAAGCGCGGGAACCGACACCTGCGCGAACGCAGCGAGGCCGATGGTGCAAAGCGCCCCGGTCAAGGCCGCGCGCACGGTTCGCACGACACCTGCCTTGTGCTTCGATGAGCCCGAGCTTGGGCTGAAAACTTCCGTCCGACAAAACAATTTTCTTCCTTCGGCGCCGTGCAGCGTCGTGACCTAGCGTTCTTGAGATTCGCCTTGCAGCGCGCGGTTTACTTGGTGGCAGTGGCGGTGTCGGCGAGCGGATCGGCGCTGCGGCCGGGCGTCAGCGCGCCCAGGCGCTGCACGTTCTTCAGGCCGCCCTGCCCGCCGTAGAGCACCGGCACGCCGCCACCGTCGCCCGGCTCGGCGTTCTCGCTGAAGCCGAGCAGGCCCATCGCGTCCTTGCGTTTGCCCCCGGCGACGGCGTTGTCGCCAGGCGCGCGCAGCACCGCCGCCAGGCTGCCGACCTCGCGCGCAGCCAACACCCGCTGCGCTTCTTCGGGCGAGGCTTCGAGCGTGATCGTGGTGTAGGTGCGCTTGCCGTCCTTCGAATCACCTTCGACCACCGCGCGCGTGCCGGTCGCGAGGATCGAGACGTTCTGCATCAGCGGGAACATGAAGGAGCGCTTGTCTCGCTTGACCGTCACCATCAGGTCGATCCGGTCGCCCGGTTCGATCATTCCGGAGATCGAATTCACGTCGTTGACCGGCACGGTAATGGCCCGCCGGCCCGCCGCGAGCCGCGACGAGAACGACGGTGCGCGCTGGCCCTCGAGCAACGACCAGAGCAGCATCTCGCCGCGCGCCGCCGGATACGCGAGTTTCTGGTTTTCGACGCGCTCGAACTGCTCGGGCGTGAGCGCGTTGGAGTGCGCCCATTCGGCCGGAATCTCGCGCACTGCGACCATCTTCGCGGTCAGCGCCGTGCCTTTGGCGAGGTCTTCCTTGGGCACCACCACGCGCACGTTGCGCTGCGACTTGCCCCGCGCTTCGATGTCTTGCACCTGGCGCGTGATGTACTGGTTGACGCCGAACGCGGCGAGACCACCGAGACCGAGGGCCAGGCCGAGGATCACCCAGCTTCGATTGACGGAAAACTTCATGGATGCCTTACTGAGGAATCGAGATGGCTGCGAGGAACTTGGTGTAGGCGGTGTGGATCGAGTCCAGCATCAGTTCGACGACGGAAGATTTGCCTTGGATCGGAAAGGCGAGCAACGCCACCGCGATGCCTGCGACGACCATGTACTCGACCATCGACTGGCCGCGTGTTCGGGCTCGACCCGCACGCCGCATCGGTGTGAAACGCCTCATCTGGACTCCCGCACGCGATTGATGAGCACGGAGCGGTGGCGCCCGGCGTCGGAGATGGTGACTGACGCTTCTTCAGTCGGCGAAGTCAGCTGCAGCGAGATCGCGCCACGTTCGGTGTCGGTGGCAGGCAGGTCCTCCTTGGTCAGCCGGAAGCCTCGCGCGAGCATTGCCTCGAGCACGTGATCGCGGTTGGCACGCGGGCTGTTCTGGTTCACGCCGACCACCATCAGCGACTGCTTTCCGGCATCGTCGGTCTGCACGGTCGAGATCACTTGCGTGTCGGTCGGCATGACCTTCTCGGTGTCGACCAACACCGCGCTCGAGATCGACTTCGCCGATAGCAGCGTGGTCATCACCGTGCCCTGCAGCCGGCCGCCACCGAGCGCGTGCAGTTGCACGGTCAGGAAGTAATCGCCCTGGCGGGTCGCGATGACCGGGTCGTTCTTGACGCGGTTCTCGACCACGCGCTTTGCACCGAACTGCTCGCGGTAGAAGGCAAGAACCTCGGCATCGCTGGCAAGCACCTCGAAGCGCGTCAGGCGGACCGATTTGCCGTTCAGGACCATGTTGCCGGCGATGGTCTCGACCTTCGCATTGGGCGGCGCCTTGGGCTCGGGCCAGGCTTCGGCCTGCGCGATCGCAGCCCACACGCTGAGCGCGGTGACCCCGGCGCGCCCGGCGTGGGAAGCGAAGCGAACGACGAAGCGAGCACAGGCACCCACCGTCAGCACCCCCCGACCAGGCGATCGCAGGGCACGATATCCCAGTTGAAATCACCGACCTTCATGGCGGGGTCGAACACCACCGTGGGCAGCAGGCCGATCGCGTCGAAGACGCTTTTGAATTTACCGATCGGATACATCGTGATCGAGTCTTCGATCTTGTCGCGGATGCTGGCGGGGTCGCGGGCCGTCCAGGCATCGGCCAGCAGCACGGTCTTGCGCGAGGTGGTCAGCCCGATCTTGTCGAAGGGCTCGAAGCTGGCAATGTCGGCGAACTTGACCGTCACGGCGCCGGTGTAGAGGTTGTCGTTCGACAGACCGAGGGCGCTCCGGTACTGCGCGGTCGCAGCGATCGCGTTCAGCCCGCTGCGTTCGCCCTTGACGCCGACGGCGGTGTCGAAGTTGTCGAGCAGCGGCTTGCCGGTGTGATCCGACCAGACCGGGTTGCGAAACGCGGCGAACTCGCCGACCACGTCACCCGTCTTCACCGGCGCATCGGCGGTGCTGAAAAAGCGCCGGCGCACTTCGGCGGCGAGCTCGGCGTCGGTCTTCCACGAGTTGCTGGTGTTGCGTGCGGCCGCCTCGAACGCGACATAGCGGCTCGCCTGTTCGGCGGCCTGCATCGCGTCGATGTACTTGCCGATCAAGGGCACGGCGATGAACAGCGGCACCAGCACGAGCGCCAGCACAGCGAATTCCGTTGTGGCCTGCCCGCGTTGCGATCGACGTGTCGCCCGGATTGAGCCTCTTTTTGTCACGGAGTCTCCTTCACGATGACGCCATCGGGCAGCTTGAACACACCCGCGTCGACCGCCGCATTGAGCTCCACCTGGTCGGTGCGCGACCAGCTGAACCGGCTCTTGCCGCCCTCGCTCGGAATGCTCTCGCTCAGCGCCTGGTAGCGCAGCATCGGCGGCAGCTGGTGCTCGGGGTCTTCGGCGATGCAACGCTCGATGTAGCCCTGCGCCCCGAGGGGCTGGCGCCTGATCACGCAGGGGATGCCGGCAACCACATCACGTCCGACCACCTCGGGGGCCAGCGCGACGATGCGTTCCGCGTCGCGCTGCAGGTCTGCACCCGGACGGCTCGCCGCGACCCGCCGTTGCGCGGTGCCCTTCGTCAGATCGACCGTCAGCGTCTCAACGCCGGTGGCGAGCGTATTTTTGATCTCTGCCCGGTAATGCGGTCGAACCCGGAAGGTGCAGTCGCACAAGCCGTTCGCTCCGACGGGCCGGCCCGCAGGGCGCACGCATTCGTAGGCGTGAAGCGTGCTCAAAAGCGCCCGCTGCGTCGCGTTGCTGAACCGAAGGCTCTCCGTCTTGACCGGCTTGCCGTAGCCCGCCTCGAACACCGGGTACTTGTCGGTCAGGCCGGTCTGCCGTGCGGCCTCACACACGGCCTCGATGGCGGGTTTGTCTATCGGGTTGAAGGCTTCACCCGAGCTTCGCGCGAACACGACCGGCACACTCGAACGTGTGACGAGCGTTCTGAATTCGGCGGGGGCAGCGACCGGTACCCGTGGGTCAGCAGCCAGCGCCAAGTGAGTGCGCGAAGCGAGCGCCAAAACTGCCGAAAAAGCAGAACCGGCGCTCAT
>JANMWQ010000022.1:0-8210 GCA_031394085.1 Rhizobacter sp.
GGTGTCTTTGTGTCTTCGTGGCAGAAATTCATTCCCACCTCACGACGCTGCAAGAGCGCCTCAACGCCCCGCCTCCGCGACCTGCGCATCGGCCAGCACCGAACCCAGGTACGCCTCCTGCACCCGTGCATTGGCGCGCACCGCCTCGGGCACGTCGAAGGCGATGACCTCGCCGTAGACCAGCACCGCGATCTTGTCGGCCAGGCCGAACACCACGCCCATGTCGTGCTCGACCGTGAGCAAGGTCTTGCCGACGGTGACCTCGCGGATCAGCTCGATGAAACGCGCGGTTTCGCTCTTGCTCATGCCCGCGGTGGGCTCGTCGAGCAGCACCACGTTGGCACCACCGGCGATCGTGATGCCGATCTCGAGCGCGCGCTGCTCGGCGTAGGTGAGGTTCATCGCGAGCGCGTCGCGCTTTTTGTCGAGGTGCAGGTCGTGCAGCAGTTGTTCGGCGCGCTCGTTGGCGTCGGTCATGCCGGCGAGGAACTTCCAGAAGGCGTACTTGTAGCCCATCGACCAGAGCACACCGCAGCGCAGGTTTTCGAACACCGAGAGTTTGTTGAAGATGTTGCTGACCTGAAAACTTCTCGCGAGGCCGAGGCGACTCACCTCGTACGGGGCCATGCCATCGATGCGCTGCCCGTTCAGCGTGATCTCGCCGCTGGTGGGCTTGAGGCGGCCGCTGATCAGGTTGAACAACGTCGACTTGCCGGCGCCGTTCGGCCCGATGATCGCGACGCGCTCGCCCGGCGCCACGGCGAGGTTCGTGCCGCGGATGATTTCGGTCTTGCCGAAGGACTTGCAAAGGTCCTTCAGCTCGATGGCGCAGGCGGATGCGGTCATGCGGCCTCCCGCGCGCGGATCGCCGCTTCGATCTCGCCTTGCACGTCGCCCCAGCGCAATGCGAAGCGGCGGCGCGTGAACTCGAACAAGCCGATGCCGATCAGCGCGGCCACCGCTGCACCGACCCAGCTCGCGGTCGACTTGACATTCAACTCCATGCCGAGGAACCGCATCACCGGCCCGAGCGCCTCGTTCAGCTGGATGTGATAAATCATCTCGATCATGGCCGCGATGCCGAAGAACATCAGCGCACCGGTCACGGCGAGCAGCGCGTACCAGCCGAGCACACGGCCCAACTTGCCGAATTTCCAGACCCGCAGGTTCATCATGATCAGGCTCGCGATGCCGCCGGGCGCATACATCACCATCAGCAGGAAGACGAGGCCGAGGTAGAGCAGCCAGGCCTTGGTGATCTCGGACAACATCACGAACGCCACCACCATCAAGACCGCGCCGATGATCGGCCCGAAGAAGAAGGTCGCGCCGCCGAGAAAGGTGAACAGCAGGTAAGCGCCAGAGCGCGCCGCGCCCACGACTTCGGCGGTGGCGATCTCGAAGTTCAGCGCGTACATGCCGCCCGCGATGCCCGCGAAGAAGCCGGCGATGACGAACGAGATGTAGCGCACACGCTGCGTGTTGTAGCCGATGAACTCGACCCGCTCCGGGTTGTCGCGCACCGCGTTGAGCATGCGGCCGAGCGGCGTGCGCGTGAAGGCGTACATGCCGGCGGTGCAAATGATGGTGTAGATCGCGACCAGGTAGTACACCTGAATCTGCGGCCCGAAGGTGATGCCCATCACCGCTTTGCCGACGACACGGTTCGCTGCCACGCCCGCCTCGCCACCGAAGAACTCAGGAATCATCAGCGACGCCGCGAACACCAGCTCGCCGATGCCGAGCGTGATCATCGCGAAGGTCGTGCCCGACTTCTTGGTGGTCACGAAGCCGAACAGCACCGCGAACAGCAGCCCGGCGATGCCGCCGACGAGCGGGATCAGGCCCACCGGAATCGGCAGATGGCCGTCGCCGATCAATTTGAGCGCATGGATGGCGACGAACGAGCCAAGGCCCGAATACACCGCATGGCCGAAGCTGAGCATGCCGCCGTGCCCGAGCAACATGTTGAACGACAGGCAGGCGACGATCGCGATGCCCATCTGCGACAGCATCGTGATCGCGAGGCTGCTGGTGAAGATCAATGGCGCAGCCACCATCAACACGGCAGCCACGACCCAGATGATCAGATCGCTCGGACCCAGAGCGCCGAATTTCTTGGCAGAAGTATTCATCGCTTCAACCCTCTCTCGTGCCCATCAAGCCCTTGGGCCTGAAAATCAGGATCAGCACCAGGAAGAGATACGGCAAGATCGGTGCGACCTGCGCGATCGTCAGCTTGAGCAACGAATAGTCGAGCGCGGCCGGGCTCAGCGAGACACCGAGCGCGGTCAGCGCGCCTGCGACCGAGTAGTCGAGCGCGACCGCGAAAGTTTGCAGCACGCCGATCAGGATCGACGCGACGAACGCGCCGGCCAGCGAGCCCATGCCGCCGACGACGACGACGACGAAAATCACCGACCCGACCGTGCCGGCCATCGACGGCTCCGTCACGAAAGTGCTGCCGCCGATCACACCGGCCAGCCCGGCGAGGCCTGCGCCGGCGCCGAACACCAACATGAACACACGCGGCACGTTGTGGCCGAGCGACTCGACCATCTCGGGGTGCGTCAGCGCACTCTGGATGACGAGCCCGACGCGGGTGCGCGTCAGCATCAGCCAAAGCGCGACCAGCATGATCAGCGCGATCAACATCATGAAGCCGCGCGTCGCCGGGAACGGCGAGCACACGATGCGAATCGACGCATCGGCGGCGCTGCACATGGCCGACGGCGCCGCGCCCCACAGGAAACGCATGCCGTCGACCGACGAATTGATCAGCGTGAACGCTGGCCCGCGCAAAATTTCGGGCGGCTGGAAGTCGACCGCGGTGCGGCCCCAGATCAGTTGCACGAGTTCGAGCGCCACGTACGAAAGGCCGAAGGTGATCAACAGCTCGGGCACGTGGCCGTACTTGTGTACGCGACGCAGACAGTACTTCTCGAATGCCGCGCCGAGCGCTGCGACGACCAGTGGCGCGAAAATCAGCCCCGGCCAGAACCCGACCAGCCGCGTGATCGAGTAAGCCACGTAAGCACCGACCATGTAGAAGCTCGCATGCGCGAAATTCAGCACGCCCATCATGCTGAAGATCAGGGTGAGCCCAGAGCTCAGCATGAACAGCAGCAGCCCGTAGCTCAGGCCGTTGAGCATCGAAATCGTGAAGAACTCCATCGTCGTGGTGCGTCTCGCGGTTGCAGTTAGAAAGGGTCGGGTCAACAGCAGCAGCAGCCAACGGCGGTGACGAACAGGGCCCGGCGGGTGACACCCGGCGGGCCCTGGGTACGCAGGCGAGTATCAACCGCCCGACGGGCGCACCATCTGGCAACTCGTCGGCGTGCTCGACACGTAGGGCTCGTAGGTCGCCACGGGTGCGAGCGTCATGCCGGTGTTCTCGGCCGAGTACGGGAACTTCGCGTCGGCTTTTTGCCAGACCGTGATGTAGAGCGTCTGCTGCAACTGGTGGTCGGTCTTGCGCATCTCGACCTCGCCGCCGAAGGCGCTCTTGACCTTCATGCCTTCCATCGCGAAGGCCACCTTGACCGGGTCGGTCGACTTGGCCTTGGCCATCGCCGCGCCCAGGTACTCGAACTGGCGGACCACCGAGCCGGTGTAGAGGTCGTCGTTGAACTTGTCCTTGAAGCCTTTCATGATGGTCGTCATTTCGCCGCCCATGTTGTAGTGCGCGTACGAAACCTGGAACACCTTGCCGGCGCCGGTTGCGCCGAGCGCAGAAGGCGTGCCCGTGACGCCGGTGTAATACGTAAAGAACTTGCCGTTGTAGCCGCCTTCGTTGGCGGCCTTCACGAGCAGCGCGAGGTCGGAGCCCCAGTTGCCGGTGATCACGGTGTCGGCGCCCGAAGCCTTGATCTTCGCGATGTAAGGAGCGAAGTCGCGCACCTGGGCGAGCGGATGCAGGTCGTCGCCGACGATCTCGATGTCGGGACGCTTGCGTTTGAGATTTTCCTTGGCGAACTTCGAGACCTGCTGGCCATGAGAATAATTCTGGCCGAGGATGAAGACCTTCTTGATGTCCTTCTGGTCTTTCATGAAGGTCGTGATGGCCTCCATCTTCATCGTCGTGTCGGCATCGAAGCGGAAGTGCCAGAAGCTGCACTTGCTGTTGGTCAGGTCCGGGTCGACCGCGGCTTCGTTCAGGAAGACGATCTCCTTGCCGGGGTTGCGCTCGTTGTGCTTGTTGATCGCATCAATCAGCGGCACTGCCACCGACGAGCCGTTGCCTTGAATGACGTAACGAATGCCCTGGTCGATCGCCGACTTCAGCGCGTTCAAACTTTCGGTCGGGCTCAGCTTGTTGTCGACCGGAATGATCTCGAACTTCACGCCGGCCGGGTTGCTGGCACTGAAGCGCTCGGCCAAGAACTGTTGGGTCTTGACCTGGTTCGTGCCGACCGGGCCCATCAGCCCCGTCAGCGGGTCGATCCACATCAGCTTGACGGTCTGGCCGGCGAGCGGCTTGGCCTGGGCCATCGCGACGCCGGCAGAGACGATCAACGCGGCCCCGATGGTCAGGGTGAACACGCTTCGATTCAGCGAGCGGCTGGCAAAATTCATGTTGGGCTCCGGTGGGAAAGTTAAACGCTCGCAAAGGTAACGGAAGTGGCTTGCGTGGGGTTACAGGGACTTCCCCAAAGACGTGTCACGGGTGGGACAGTGGCATGCGCCGTCGATGCATCGGCGTGGTGTCGGCGTGGTGTCGGCGTGGTGTCGGCTTCGTGTCGGCGCGGGCTTGGCCCTGCAGCTGCGGCGGCCGCGAGCGATCGCTAAACTTGCCTAAATGAACCTGCTTGAACCTGTGAGCGACGGAGTGGCGAGCCCGACCTGGCCGAATCGATTCAGGGCGCTCGGCGAAGCCTTCTTCACCGCCCTGCCCGCCGAGCCGCTGCCGGCCCCGCATTGGGTCGCGCGCAGCAACGATTGCGCCACGGGGCTCGGCCTGCCTGCCGACTGGGCGACACGGCCTGATTTGAACGCACTCGACGCACTCAGCGGCAACACCACCTGGCCTGGTATGCAACCGCTCGCGAGCGTCTACAGCGGCCACCAGTTCGGCGTCTGGGCCGGCCAGCTCGGCGATGGCCGCGCGCTTTGGCTGGGCGAGGTGAACACGCCGGCCGGCCCGGTGGAACTGCAGCTCAAAGGCGCCGGTCGCACGCCGTACTCGCGCATGGGCGACGGCCGCGCGGTGCTGCGGTCGTCGATCCGCGAGTTCCTGGGTTCGGAGGCAATGCACGCGCTCGGCATCCCGACGACGCGCGCGCTCTGCGTCATCGGCTCGGCACTGCCGGTGCGGCGTGAAACGGTCGAGACGGCGGCGGTCGTGACGCGCGTGGCACCCAGCTTCGTGCGCTTCGGCCACTTCGAGCATTTCGCGCACGACACTGCGTTCGAGCGAAACGGGCACGCCGCGTTGCGGCAACTCGCCGACTTCGTCATCGCGCACCACTACCCGGCCTGCCGCGACGCGGTGAACCCGTATGTTGCGTTGCTGGAGCAAGTCGCGCTGCGCACCGCGGCGCTGATGGCCGGTTGGCAGTCGGTCGGCTTCTGCCACGGCGTGATGAACACCGACAACATGTCGATCCTCGGCCTCACGATCGACTACGGCCCGTTCGGCTTTCTCGACCGGTTCGACCCGGGCCACATTTGCAACCACTCCGACCACCAGGGCCGCTACGCCTGGGCGCGCCAGCCGAACGTGGCCTTCTGGAACTTGCACGCGCTGGCGCAGGGCCTGATGCCGCTGATCGGTGATTCCGACCTGGCACTGGCGGCACTCGAACCCTACAAAGAAGCCTTCGCCGATGCGTTGCTCGCGCGCTGGCACGCCAAGCTCGGCTTGCAATCGCACGAGGAAGTCGACCGCGCGCTGATCGACGACCTGCTCAGGCTGATGGCGACCGACCGCTGCGACTTCACCATCACCTTCAGGCGCATGGCGAGCTTCTCTGCCGCGCCCGGCGCGGTGAATGCCATCGTGCGCGACATGTTCATGGACCGTCCGGCGTTCGATGCCTGGGCCCTGCGCTACGCCGACCGGCTGACGCGCGAAGCCAGCGTCGACGCCGCACGTGCCTTGCGAATGAACCACGCGAACCCCAAGTTCATCCTTCGCAACCACCTGGCTGAAGTGGCGATACGCGAGGCGCAGGCCGGTGACTTCGGCGAGACCCAGCGCCTGCTGAAGGTCTTGCAGCATCCGTTCGACGAACAAGACGCAGCGGCGAGCGCTGCTTACGCCGGCTTCCCGCCCGAATGGGCGCAATCCATCGAGGTTTCCTGCTCATCATGACCACCGACTACAACGTAAAGAAAACCGACGCCGAATGGCGCACTCAACTCGATCCGATGCAATTCGATGTCGCGCGCAACGCCGCGACCGAACGGCCGTTCAGCGGCAAGTACTGGGACGAATGGGGCGCGGGCAACTACAACTGCGTCGGCTGCGGCACAACGCTGTTCGAGTCCAACACCAAGTTCGACGCCGGCTGCGGCTGGCCGAGCTACTCCGAGTCGATCAACAGCGAGGTCGTCGAGCGCATCGTCGACAAGACCCACGGCATGGTGCGCGTCGAGGTGCGCTGCAACAACTGCGGCTCGCACCTCGGCCATGTTTTTCCCGACGGCCCCGAACCGACCGGCGAGCGTTTTTGCATCAACTCGGCCGCGATAGACTTCGCGCCGAAATGATGTTGCCTCGCCACCCGCCATACCGATCACCCCGACGATGAAGATCTTTTTCGACTTCCTGCCGCTGCTGCTGTTTTTCATCGTCGGCAAGTACGCTGACCACAACGCCGAATGGGCCGCGCGTTTCGCGACCGATCACTTCGGCTTCATGGTCTCGGGCGGCGTGGTGGGCACCGAGGAGGCCTCGGCGCTGCTCGCGACCATCGTCGTGATCATTGCCACGGGCGTGCAAATCACTTGGCTGCTGGCGAGTCGCAGAAAAGTCGACATGATGTTGTGGATGACCTTCGCGCTGGTCGTGGTGCTCGGCGGCGCGACGATCTGGTTCCACAACGCGACCTTCATCAAATGGAAGCCGAGCGTCTTGTACTGGGCGATGGGGCTGGCGTTCTGGGTCAGTCAGACCCTGTTCCGCAAGAACCTGCTGCAAACGCTGATCGGCGAACAGCTGCACTTGCCCGCACCGGTCTGGCAACGACTGAACTTTGCGTGGATCGCGTTTTTCGGCCTGCTCGGACTCGCGAATTTGTACGTGGCCTACACCTTCTCGACCTCGACCTGGTTCACCTTCAAGGCCTTCGGCGTGACCAGTCTGATGTTGCTGTTCATGCTCGCGCAAGGCTTCTACATCAGCAAGCACCTGCCGCCCGAAGCGGACCCGGCCAAGCTGCCGAAGCCAGCGCCGGATCGATCGCCATGAGCGGCGTCAGCACAGCCGATATCGAAGCGGCCGTGCGCGCCGCGCTGCAGCCGCAGAAGATCGAAGTCGTCGACGACAGCCACCTGCACGCCGGTCACGCCGGTGCGCGCGAAGGCCGGCATTTCACGGTGCGAATCACGGCCGACCGCTTCAACGGTTTGTCACGTGTTGCCCGGCATCGGCTCATATATGATTCGCTGCAACTGCTGATCCCGCGTGGCATCCACGCCCTGGCCATCGAGGCGCACGCGCCCGGTGAATCACAGTGAAACCCCCAACTCCCCTCATGCCCATGAAGAAGAAACATTTCGCCGCGGGCGCCGCACTGTTTTTGTCTGTTTCGCTGGCGCTGCCACTGGCCGCGCAGGCGCAGAACATCGCCGTCGTCAACGGCAAGCCGGTACCGAAGGCACGCGCCGACGCCATCCTCAAACAAGTCACCGAGCAAGCCGGCAAGCAAGGCCAGCAGTTGCCACCCGACCTCGATCAGCGCGTTCGCGACTCGGTCGTGCTCGGCGAGATCTTCACGCAAGAGGCCGAGCGGCGGGGTCTGGTTTCGTCGGCCGACTACAAGTCGCTGATGGAACAGGCGCGCCAGCAGGTGCTGTCCAACGCGTTGTTCGCCGACTTCGCCAAGACCCACGCGGTCGCCGATGCCGACATCAAGGCCGAGTACGAGAAGTTCAAGGCGCAGTCGGCCGGCACCGAATACCGCGCGCGCCACATCCTGGTCGAGAAGGAAGACGAAGCCAAGGCGCTGATCGCGCAGATCAAGGCCGGCGGAAACTTCGAGGAACTC
>JANMWQ010000030.1:0-4407 GCA_031394085.1 Rhizobacter sp.
TTGAACCAAACCCTGTCGCGGCTCGTCGACCACAGCCGCGACGGCGTTGTCGTCACCGATTCGAGCGGCCGCATCCTGATCGCGAACCCGGCGTTTCTGGCGCTGGCCCGTCCCGCCGGTGAAACGCAACTCAACGGCCAACCGCTGATGAACTGGCTGAGCCTGGTCGACCAGCCGCTGGCCACGCTGATCGCCAAGGTGCGGCGCGACGGCATCGCGCGGCACGTCGAATCGTGGGTCAGGCACGAGGCCGGCACGTTGGTGCGGGTCGAGATTTCGGCCGCGCTGCTGACCGAAGGCGACCAGGAATGCATCGGCTTCACGATTCACCCGCTCGCACCCGCCACCGCCCAGCCCACGCTCCCGCATGCAACTGCCAACGCAACTGTCGACGCGAACGCCGACGCGTTGACCCTGGTGCTGCGCGCCGGCATCGAAGCGCTCGGCTCGCGCCTGCACCAACGCGATCTGGCGGTCGTCGTGCGCGACGCTGCAGCGGCGCTCGGTGTGAGCCCAGAAACCTTTTCACAACGCATCCGGCGAGACGCCGGCAAGTCGGTCACACCGAGCGCGTCGTGATGCAGATCAGCCCCGCTTTTGGCCAGGCGGATCTCACCAACTGCGAACGTGAGCTGATCCACCTCGCCGGCTCGGTGCAGCCGCACGGCCTGCTGCTTGCCTTGCGCGAGCCCGAACTGCGCATCGTCCAGGCCAGCGCGAACGTGCAGGCGCTGCTCGGCGTGCACGTCGAGCGGCTTCTCAAGCAACCGGTGGCCGAACTCGGCGGCAACCTGCAGGCCTGCCTTCGAGAGGTTTGCGCGCAGACGCCCGATCTCGCCGAGCCCGCACCGCTGCGCTGCAAGTTGCAAGTGGGCCGCGACGCCCGCGACTTCGAGGGCACATTGCACCGGGTTGCAGGGGTCGACGGCAGCACAGTGCTGCTGGTCGAGATCGAGCCGGTAGCTGCCGCCCACCTGCCGGCCGAGACGGTCGACATCCCCGGCCCCCAGCTGCGCGAATTACTGGGCGCCGCGGTGCAGCGATTCAACGCCGCCTCGGCGATCGGCACGCTCGCCGACGGCGTGGTGCGCTGCTTTCGCGACATGCTGGGCTACGACCGGGTCATGGTCTACAGGTTCGACCCCGACGGCCACGGCAAGATCATCGCCGAGGCGCGTGAACCGCGCCTCGAATCGCTGCTCGGCCTCCAGTACCCCGCCACAGACATCCCGCACCGGGCGCGCGAGCTCTACCTGCGCAACCGCCTGCGTGTGCTGGTCGACGTGCACTGCGAGCCGTCGCCGCTGGTGCCGCGCCAGTTGCCGGGCGCGGGCGAAGAGCTCGACATGTCGATGTGCCAGCTGCGCAGCATGTCGCCGCTGCACCTGCAGTACCTGAAGAACATGGGCGTGACCGCCACGCTGGTGGTTTCGCTGGTGCGCGAGGGCAAGCTGTGGGGCCTGATCGCGTGCCACCACTACGCGCCGCGCAACCTGCGTTTTGCCGTGCGGGCCGCCGCTGACCTGCTCGCCGAAGTGACCGCCACGCGCATCGCCGCGATCGAACATTACGCGCACGCGCAGGTCGCGATCCAGGTGCGGCGGCTCGAGCAGCGGTTGGTCGAGGCCACGTCGACCGAGGGCGACTGGCGCCTCGCGCTGTTCCGCAACCCGCGCACCGTGCTGCAGCCGTTGGAGGCGACCGGCGCTGCGCTGTTCCACGACGGCGAATTGCTGACGGCGGGCGAGGCGCCCTCGACCGCCGAGCTGCGCGCGCTGATGCAATGGATCGACGCGCAGCCGTTCGATGGGCTTTTCAATTGTTCGTCGGTTTCGCGCGCGAACCCGTCGCTCGATTCGCTGACGCCGACCGCAAGCGGCGTGCTCGCCGTGAAGCTCTCGGCCACCCGACCCGACTACCTGATGTGGTTCCGCAAGGAGCAGTTGCTCAGCGTCACCTGGGCCGGCAATCCATCGAAGCCGATGGTCGCCAACAACCCGCTGGAGCTGTCGCCGCGCAGCTCGTTCGCGGCCTGGTCCGAGATCGTGCGCGGCACCGCATTGCCGTGGTCGAACGGCGAGCTCGCGCTCGGCCGCGCATTCGGTGCCTCGCTGATCGACATCATCGTGCAGATCAACGCGGTGCGGCTGTTGATCGCCGAGCACCAGCTCGCGCAGATCCGAGCGACCGTGGCCGCCTCCGGCGAACCGGTCGTGATCGGTGACGCGAGCGGCCGCGCGCTGTTCGCCAATCACGCGTTCGCCGCGATGCTCGGTCAGGCACAGGCCGCGCCGCTCGACAACCTGCCCAGCCTCTTCACGCAGCCCGAGCGCGTCGTCGAGGTGCTCGCAGCACTCGGCCGGGAGCGTCGGCCGTGGCGCGGCGAACTCACGCTGGTGCTGACAAGCGGCGCGACGCTGCCGGTGGCGGTGCGCGCTGAGGTCGTACCGGCACGCGACGGATCGGTGCTCGGCTTCTTCCTGATCTTTGTCGACATGACCGACAGCCAGCGCGCCAGCGAGGCACGCCGCCACCTCGAACGCGCGCTTTCGCAAGCCGTCGACGGCGTGCCCGCGCGCGCAGATCCGCGGAGTGCAGTCGTGGGCCCGCAGAGCGATGTCATGGCGGTCATCCTCGCCAACGCGAGCCTCGCGGCCATGGACATCGCCGACGGCAGCAGTGCCTCCGGCGTGGCGCCGCTGCTCCAGGAGCTCGAAGTCTCGACGCGTCGCGCCGCTGAGCTCTTCGGGCGCATCCGGCTGTTCGATTCGTAGCGTCGGCGTCGCACTGGCGGGGGCGCCCCGACCAGCCTTCGCTCGACACTCGCTCAGCAATCGATCAGCAATCGATCAACAGTCGATCAGCAGCGCGGTGTTGACCGGGTGCGCGATGACAAATGACTCACGCGCCATTTCGGGCAGATGGTTGCAAGCGTTGCGCACCCATCGCGCGGCAACATGGGTAAGCGAAGCCGCGAGGTCGGGATCGGTGCGCCGCAGCAAGCTCGCGAAGCGACACAGCAAGTCGGGCTGGTAGTCGCTGCCACCGATGCGGCCGCGCCGCGCCAGCGCCGCGCCTTCGAGTGCGAAGGGCCTGAACGCTGCGCCACTCGGGTCGGCGTCGGCGTGGGCTTCGGCGAGTGTCAGCAGCGCGCAGGTGAGGTCCCCGGGGCACGGGTGCGGTGGGCGCATGAGTTCGAGAACGCGCGCGGCCACCTGCACCCGTTCCGGCGGCGATGCGACGAGTGTCGCGAGTGCCGTGTCCAGCATTCCGAGGAAGACCGCTGAGGCGCCCGCGGCGCGCATCGTGTCGATCGCCGACTGCAGTTCGGCAGCGCCGGGTTGGCCACGCCGTCGCGCCAGCGTCGACCGAAGCAGAGCATTCATCACGAATACATCGAAGCTGCCGTTGATGCCAATGCCCTCGAGCGCGCCGTGCTGATCGGCCAAGTCCGGGCGTCCAAGCATCGTCCAGCCCCAGGCGAGCGCGGTTCTTGCGTGGAGCGAGAGCACGGTCTGGGCTCGCAGCAGCGGTTCGAGGCATCGGATCGCCTCCCGGTAGCGCCCGCACCTGAGTGCGGCGCGACCGTACATCAAGCCCCGCGCCGAAATCCACTCGGCTGGATCGTTGCTTCCGAGCGCCTCGGCCACCTGCCGAAAGTGGTGAGCCCCGGCGGCCGGAAAGCCCCCGAGGCAAAAGACCTGCGCCATGCGAATGCGGATTTCGCGGCCGGCGCCCCGGTCGCCAGCGGCGCGAACCACGCGCATCAGGGTGGCTGCCTCCCTGGCGCAGGCGCTGTGCTCCAGAAGAAAGGCCGAGCGAACCAGAAACGCGGCGATCCGCAGAATATGGTGCGCGCGGTCGTGGGGCATGCGTGCAGCGACGTCGGCGGCGCGTTGGGCGTGTCGATACGGCTCTCTGCCGATCTGATTTGCGGCGACCGACAACAGCAACTCGATCCAGAGCGTGGCGCGGTCGCTCAACTGCAAGCTCGCGACGGCCTCGGACAGCAGCAGATGGGCGAGCTCGGGTTTGCCGCGACCGAACAGCAACAGTCTGGCCCGTTCGAAAGCGACCCATGCGCGGGCCTCGTCGCTGCGCGCGATCGGTTCGACGCGCGCGATCAGCACCTCGAACCGAGCCCGCATCGCCTCCGACAGGTCGAGCGGGCTCAGGCTCGTGGTGAGCCACAGGTTGTCGATCAGGAACTGGCCGTCGAGCCGTTCGATGATCTCGAAGATCGTCTCGCGGTGATACGAGGTTTCGGCGCCCACGTGCGCGACCATCTCGAATTGCGACTCGGCGTGCGGCAGCGCACGCTCGAACTCCTGTGCGGCGAGCCAGTGCCGCAGCACCGATGCGCCGACGCGCCCGAGCTCCTCCAGGAACAGGGCGACCTGCCGGTGC
>JANMWQ010000045.1:0-1961 GCA_031394085.1 Rhizobacter sp.
GTGATGGCGGGCCTGTGCGAGGCGATCGCCGACGACGACCAGCTGATGCTCGTGGCGAGCGGCGTGTTCGAGGGCCTGCGGGTCGCGTTCGAGCGCGAGGCGGTGGCATGACCGACCCCACCACCGAAGCCCCGCGCGCCGTCACGTTCAGCGAAGCCTTCGCGTTCTGGCTCAAGCTCGGTTTCATCAGCTTCGGCGGGCCGGCAGGGCAGATTGCCATCATGCACACCGAACTGGTCGAGCGCCGCCGCTGGATCAGCGAAAAGCGCTTTTTGCACGCGCTGAACTTCTGCATGGTGTTGCCGGGCCCCGAGGCGCAGCAACTCGCGACCTACATCGGCTGGCTGATGCACCGCTCGTGGGGCGGCATCGTCGCGGGTGCGCTGTTCGTGCTGCCGTCCTTGTTCATTTTGATCGCGTTGTCGTGGGTCTACATCGCGTTCGGCGAGGTGCCGGTCGTCGCGGGCATCTTCTTCGGGCTCAAGCCGGCGGTCGCGGCGCTGGTCGTGCATGCAGCGCACCGCATCGGCTCGCGCGCGCTCAAGAGCCGCTGGCTGTGGGCCATCTCGGCGGCTGCCTTCGTCGCGATCTTCGCGTTCGACGTGCCGTTCCCGCTCATCGTGCTCGCGGCGGGGCTGATCGGTCACTTCGGCGGTCGGTATGCGCCAGCGGTCTTCGCGCTCGGCGGTGGTCATGGCGCGGCGCACGAGTCGTACGGCCGCGCGCTGATCGACGACGCCACGCCGCCCCCGAAGCACGCGCTGTTCACGCGCGGCCGACTCGCGCGCGTGCTCGCGATCGGCCTCGGGTTGTGGGCCGCGGCGATGGCCGCGCTGCTCGCCACCGTGGGTGTCGACGGCACGCTGGCGCAAATGGGCTGGTTCTTCACCAAGGCCGCGCTGCTGACCTTCGGCGGCGCGTATGCCGTGTTGCCGTACGTCTACCAGGGCGCCGTCGAGCACCACCAGTGGCTCACCGGCACGCAGATGATCGACGGCCTCGCGCTCGGCGAAACCACACCGGGCCCGTTGATCATGGTGGTCGCGTTCGTCGGCTTCGTCGGTGGCTGGGCCAAGCAGGTGCTCGGGCCCGACGCGCTGTTTCTCGGCGCGGCACTCGCGGCCAGCGTCGTCACCTTCTTCACCTTCTTGCCGTCGTTCGTGTTCATCTTCGCGGGTGGGCCACTGGTCGAGTCGACGCACGGCAACTTGAAGTTCACTGCGCCGCTGACCGCGATCACCGCGGCGGTCGTCGGCGTGATCCTGAACCTCGCGCTGTTTTTCGCGATGCATGTGCTGTGGCCGCAAGGATTGAGCGGGCCGTTCAGCCTGGCGTCGGCGTTCATCACGGTGGCCGCGGCGATCGCGCTGTTTCGCTTCAAGGTCGGCGTCATTCCGTTGCTCGCAGCGTGTGCGGTGGCCGGCCTGCTCGTCACGTTCGTCTCACCGCTGGCTCGCTGAGGATCGCCCATGAACACCACCACTCAACTCTCCCCCGTCGCGCTCGCGCCGCCGATGGCCAGATCAGCCTCTCGTTCGATCCGGACTCGGGCCGGTTGCTCAACCGATGGTCGGTCGTTGCCGACGCCGATGACACGCTGACCCCGCTGCTCACGATCGCGTTGCCCCTCGGGCCCGCCGACCTACTCGCCGGCCTCGACTGGCCGCTCGCCTACCAGCGCTATCAAGACGGCTGCAGGCGCTCGGCGTGAATGCGCGCTTTCTCGTCGGCGGCATCGACGAATGGCAACGCGCCGGCCGCGCCACAGTCGCGAAGCCGGACGCGCCCTCATGAAAGCGGTCGAGCGCCCGAACATCGACCGCCTCGCCTGCCCGCGGGGGATCGCACGCTTTGCCGTGCCGCTGGGGCTTGCACCGTAAACTGCCGACCCTGTTTGACCCCGTCCTCCGAGGAACCGCGATGAAGTCGAAGCCTGTCTTGCTGGCCGTCACGATGCTGCT
>JANMWQ010000054.1:0-1617 GCA_031394085.1 Rhizobacter sp.
CAGTCGATCACCGCGAGAAACTCACGCGACACCAGCGCGCGTTGCGCCGCCGGGCTCTGCGCCAACACCGGAAACGAATCGCGCACCGCGCGCATCACCGCCGGCATCGGCTCCTTGCCGGTGAGCATGAAGTACACCGTGCCGCCGAGCGCGTAGAGATCGGTGTAGCCGCCCTGTCGCATGCCCGCATCGTCGGCGTACTGCTCGACCGGCGAGTAGTTGGGTTTGAGGATCGCGGTGAGCGACTGCGTGCGGTCGTTGAGCACGCGGCGCGCCGAACCGAAGTCGAGGATCACCGGCTGGCCGTCGGGCAGCAGCAGGATGTTGTCGGGTGCGATGTCGCGGTGGTAGACGCCCTCGGCGTGCAAGGTCTCCAGCGCCCCGAGCAAGCGGTCGACGAACAGGCGCAACCAGGCCTCGTCGGGCGGCGCCGGCATCTGGCGCCGCGCCTCTTTGAGCGTCTGGCCGGGGTAGTACTGCATCGCCATGTAGGCGGTGCCGTTGGCCTTCCAGAAGCGAAACACGCGCACCAGCGACGGGTTGTCGAAACGCGCGAGCAGCCGGCCCTCGTTGTAGAACGAATCGAGGCCGATCCCGAAGGTCTCGGCGGCCTCCGCCGAGCGCACCGTGACCGCGCCCTGCGGCGTGCGACGCGCCAGCGCGGTCGGGATGAACTCCTTGATCGCGACGTAGCGCAACAGCACCTGGTCGAGCGCGAGGTAGACGATGCCGAAGCCGCCGGCGCCGAGCACGCGCACGATCTCGAACTCGTCGAGCCGGGAGCCGGGCGGCAAGGCTTCGGGTGCGAAAGCGTCAGAGGCGAGCAGGCGATCGGGCGGAAGCCCGCCGCTGGGCGAGTGGGCTTCGGTCTCGCGCGGCGTTTGCATGGCCGCCTTATCGACGCCGAGCGCCTGAACTTGAGTCGTTCTCACGGCCCGACCCGATGCGCGCCAGATGATCACGCTGGGCAGGTGATAGTTCGCGCAGCAGGCATGTCATTCGACACACATCGCTGCCGCGCGACCTCCGGCGTCGACGGCCTGCCGCCGTGCTCACAGCCCCAGCAGCTGCAACGCGAGACGGTGGGTGCGCGAGGCCGGGTCGGCGATCTCCTGCAGCACGCTCATGTGGTTGCGACCCGGCACGCATTCGGCGGCGATCACGGTGCGCGGGCCCCACGCCTGCATGATCAGCTCGGCCTGGCGCAGGAACTCTTCGCTCTCGTCGCCGCCGACCACCGTGGCGAGCACGCCGCGCGGCGACGGCATCGCGGCCGGGCTCAGGCGCCTCGCCGACGCCGCCGTGAGCTTCAGGTCGGGCGCGAGGAACGGCGCGTGCCGCAGCGGCTCGAGGTCGTAGAGCCCCGAGATCGGCAACGCCGCTTTGACCAGATCGGCCGGCAGGTCGGACGCGACCGCGCGCCAGTCGCAGCCGAGCAGCATCGTCGCCAGCTGCCCGCCGGCGGAGTGGCCGGCCACGACGATGCGCGCCGGGTCGCCACCGTGTTCGGCCGCATGGCGATGCACCCACGCGAGCGCCTGCACCATCTGCAGCACGATGTGTTCGACGCTGACGGCCGGGCACAGCGCATAGCCGGGCAGCACGACCATCGCACCC
>JANMWQ010000667.1:0-2723 GCA_031394085.1 Rhizobacter sp.
CGAAGCGATCCGCGAGCGCCTGCGCACGCTCTGGCTCGACCCGCAGGCGCTCGACCCGGCGCGCATCAGCGCCAAGGTCACGCGCGAAGTCTCGAACGAACTCGCGCTGCTGGCGACCTCGCTCGAAGCCGCGGGCCACGCGCCGCAACGCGTCGCCGCCTTCCTCACGCGCTGCCTGTTCAGCATGTTTGCCGAAGACGTGGCGCTGCTGCCCGAGCGCAGCTTCAAGGAGCTGCTGCTGCGCCACCGCGCCGAGCCCGCGCGCCTGCGCAACATGCTGCAGGTGCTGTGGTCCGACATGGACCGCGGCGGCTTCAGCGCCGTGCTCGAGCGCGACGTGCTGCGCTTCAACGGCAAGCTGTTCAAAGGCTCGGCCGCCGATGGCTACGTGCTGCCGCTCACGCGCGAGCAGATCGACGGCCTGCTGCGCGCGGCGAACGCCGACTGGCGCGAGGTCGAGCCCGCGATCTTCGGCACGCTGCTCGAACGCGCGCTCGCACCCGACGAGCGCCACGCGCTGGGTGCGCACTACACGCCGCGCGCGTATGTCGAGCGGCTCGTGCTGCCCACGGTCGTGCAACCGCTGCGCGCCGACTGGGCCGATGCGCAGGCCGCGGCCGTGCTGCTCGCCAACGAAGGCAAGCTCGACGAAGCGCGCGCCGAAGTGCGGCGCTTTCACCACCAGCTCTGCACCACGCGCGTGCTCGACCCGGCCTGCGGCAGCGGCAACTTCTTGTATGTGACGCTGGAGCATTTGAAGCGCCTCGAAGGCGAGGTGCTGAACCAGTTGAGCGCGCTCGGGCAAGACACCGATGCCGTCCGTCAAAGCAAGCTCGGTCTGATCGGCGAGACTGTCACGCTGCAACAGCTGCTCGGCATCGAGATCAACCCGCGCGCCGCGGCGCTCGCCGAGCTCGTGCTGTGGATCGGCTTCTTGCAATGGCACATCCGCACCAACGGCCGCACCAGCGTGGCCGAGCCGGTGATCCACGACTACGGCAACATCGAATGCCGCGACGCGGTGCTCGCCTACGACCGCGTCGACTTCGTGATGGACGCCAGCGGCCGCGCCGTGACACGCTGGGATGGCGTGCATTTCAAGCCGCACCCGGTGACTGGCGAGCAGCTGCCGGATGAGGCGTTTCAGACGCCGCTGGAGCGGTACACGAACCCGCGCAAGGCGGTGTGGCCGAAAGCGGATTTCATCGTGGGGAATCCGCCGTTCATTGGCAAGTTGACGATACGCGGTGCGCTCGGCGACGGATACGTGGACGCCCTTCGTGAAGCGTGGGTCGATGTTCCTGACAGCGCTGACTTCGTAATGCACTGGTGGCATGCAGCCGCGGAAATAGCACGACTTGGCGGCGTTCGACATTTTGGGTTGATCACGACCAACAGTCTGACGCAGACCTTTAATCGTCGAGTGGTCGAGACAGCCCTGAAGCGCGGTCTGTCGCTGGTGTTCGCGGTTCCCGATCACCCTTGGGTGGAAAGCAGTAGCGGCGCTTCCGTTCGCATCGCGATGACCGTTGGGGGGCAAGGTCAAAGGGCTGGGCAACTGTTCAAGGTGACCGCAGAGGTTTCCCCGTCGGCCGGTCGCGACGCTGTTGTGGTCGAACTTGCCGGGCGCGCTGGCGTCATACACGCCGATCTGACGATCGGCGCGGACATCTCAAGAACGATCGCGCTGAGGGCGAACTCGATGCTCGGCAGTGCAGGCGTTATCCCTCACGGCGAAGGGATGGTGCTCAACCGCCAGCGAGCGGTGGAACTAGGACTCGGCGCCGTGTCCGAATTGGATTCACACATCGTCCCGTACTTGAACGGGAAAGACGTCTCCGGCCATTCGCGAGGTGCTTTCTGCATTGACCTCTATGGCTGCAGTGCAGAGCAGGTTCGTCGCAAGTTTCCAGTTCTCTATCAGCATCTACTTGACTACGTGAAGCCCCAGCGTGACGCGAATCCTGACCGCGATCTGCGTGAAAAGTGGTGGCTCCACCGACGCAACAACGCCGAGATGCGTCGCAGCCTTGCGGGTCTTCCCAAGTTCATCGGGACCGTGATGACAGCAAAGCACAGGCTGTTTTCTTTCGTCGTCGGCGGCGTACTGCCCGACCAAACGCTCGTCGCGATCGGTAGTTCTACATCCGAGCATCTTGGTGTCCTGTCTAGCCGACTGCACGTTCTGTGGTCTGTGGCTGCTGGCGGCAGGCTCGGCGTCGGCAACGACCCGCGCTACAGCAAGACGCGCTGCTTCGACACCTTCCCCTTCCCCAACCTCGCCGACCAGCCCGTGCTCGCCGCGCAGATCGCCGCCACCGCCGAAGAACTCGACGCGCACCGCAAGCGCCAGCAGGCCGCGCACGCGACGCTGACGTTGACCGACGTGTACAACGTGCTCGATGCGTTACGCCTTGGCCGCCCACTCACCGCGAGAGAAAAAATCACGCACACGAACGGCTTGGTGAGCGTGCTCGCCGAGTTGCACGACCGGCTCGATGCATTGGTGCTGCAGGCCTACGGCTGGGCCGACCTCGCGCCCGCGCTCGTCGGCCGAGCCGGCGGCACCTTGCCGTGGCCGGGCAAGCCGGCGGCGCAGGCCGCGGCCGAAGAAGAATTGCTGGTGCGCCTCGTCGCCCTCAACGCCGAACGCGCTCTAGAGGAAGCGCGCGGCACGGTGCGCTGGCTGCGCCCCGAGTTTCAAGACCCCGCGCGCCGCGGCG
>JANMWQ010000128.1:0-2164 GCA_031394085.1 Rhizobacter sp.
CTCGATCGACTCGATGACACGTTGCGGCCGGCGATCATGTCCGGTGTCTTGTCAGACATGCTCACCGCCAGCCTCGCGAAGCACTCGCGAACGCTGGTCGTGAACTGTTACTTCAACGGCCACCCCGACCTGCTCGTCAAGGGCCGGTACGCGAACAACGCCGAGAAGTCCGGCGAACATGGCGTCGAAATCAAGACGACGCGCAAGACTGGCGGTGCCGTGGATACGCACGGTGCCCGCGACCAGTGGATGTGTGTTTTCGTCTACGAAGTCGACAACGCCACCGAACCGGCAACCGATCGCCAACCCTTGAGCTTCACCGAGGTCTACCTCGGTGAAGTCGTGGTCGCCGACTTCCGCAGAAACGCGCGTGGTGAGTTGGGTACGCCCACGGCGACGCTTCACGCCGCAGGCATCGCGAAGCTGCGCGACAGTTGGATTTATCGGGCCAAACCGCCGGGCGGAACGAACGCCGCGCTCAAGACTCGAGCTTGAGCGAAGCCAGCCGGGGCAACGCCTTGCGAGCCAGCTCGAAGTAAGCCGAATCCCGCTCAACGCCGATGCTGCGGTAGCCCACCGCCTCGGCCGCGGCCAGGGTCGAGGCGGAGCCTGCGAAAGGGTCGAGAACAATGCCCTCGCCCAAAGGCAGTACCCCGCGCACGACCTTTCGCAAGAACGCCTGCGGCTTCAGGCTAGGGTGGTTCGCCAGCTTGCGCTCGGTCGCACGCGTCGGTGAAGACTCGATCACGTCACCGAATGGACGCTCCGCCGAGATGCGCCTGAACCCGCCGGTACCCCACTTGCGCAGGTTGTCCTGCACGCGGCCTTCGATTGGTTTGCGAAATAGCAGCCACGGCTCCCACATCGAACGCGGCATCACGCTCACGCCGTTGAACTCGATGTGCGCCGCCTTCGGCCGATCGCCTCCCCGCATCGTCATCGTCAAGCGCGCGAGTTCACCGCGTCGTTCAAGCCCAGCGCGCGACAACGCCCCTGAAACGATGTACGACAGCAGCGGATTGCTTGCCAAGACGACGTTTGCGCCGGGCACCAGCACGCGAATGAGGCTGCGGCCCCAAGCGAGAAAGAAACGCTCCAGCGCCTCCAGATCGGTCGGCTTGAGCACTGTGAAGCGCGGCAGCGGCGCCCGTTGCGAACCGTCGAAGCTGGGCGGAATGCGCCAGATGCCTCCACGTCCCTGGCGCAGTTTGTCTTGCTCCACGTCGGAATACTCGACCAACCCGTAAGGTGGGTCAGTGACCACCGCGTGGATCGAGTTCGCCGCCTGCGCTTCGAGCCATGCGTTGCACTCTTGGTGGATGAGGCGAGCTTGCCCGAACGAAAACTCTTCTGTGTCCCGCGCAACCTGTTTGTCAGGCTGCGGGTACGCGCCCTCGAATCCGTTCAAGACGTACTGCGCGCGATCCATGCGGGCGAACAATGCCGGCGTGTTGAGTCGCAGGTACGAGCGCACGGATGAAGCTGGCACATCACCGATCAGTTCGACAACACCATCGGTGATCTGCTGCACGCTGGCCGCGGCCGGCCTGCCTTCGAGCACTTGCACGATGGCATCTCGCACTTCACCCGGACGTCTGCGCATCGTTTTTCCCGCTGTTGATAAGCGCAGTATAGACGTCTGGACGTCATGTCCTCACATCGGCGGCGCTACCCCGTTGCGCCCGGCCAGCGCGCGCAGCGCGGTCGGCTTGCCGCCGCGCAGTTGCGCGGTGACTTGCACCTTGGCGCCGGGCACGAGCAGCGAGTGGTCCCCCGGCTTGAAATTGACGATCGGCACGTGGGCCGGGGCGACGACGGGCTTCTCGCCGTCCTTGAGCTTGAGCTTGAACGTGCGGCTGTGCGGCGGCGCCGCGAGATCGGCGGTGCCGATAAAAGGAGCCCGGCTGGATCACACCGAGCTCGACCGGCACGATCTCGCTGACGCAGAAGTTCTCCGCGAAGACCAGCGTGAGGGTTTCGCCGCTGCATTCTTCGAGCACCGGCATGTTCGCGTCGGACTTCGCGACCGCGTGCGGTACGGCCGTATCACCGACGGATCAGGCAGACTTCTCTCCGTGCAACCCACACCCAACGACCCCACCGACGACACGCTGATGGCGGCCTATGTCGGCGGCGATGCACGCGCGTTCGAGCAGCTCTACGC
>JANMWQ010000139.1:0-3987 GCA_031394085.1 Rhizobacter sp.
GTGACGACCTTGGTCAGCGCCACTTCACGGCCCGCCGCGGCGCCGTTGAGCACGCGGATCGAGGCCGGGATGGTCGACGCGCCGAGCGAGCCGAAGCCCGAGGCGCCGAAGCCGGTGTTGTGCGGCTGCCCCGGCTGACCCGGTGGCGCAGGCGGGCGCGTGCCGGGCTTCATGATCATGGTCTTTTCGTAGTCGGTGCCGTCTTCGACCATGAACTTGATCTTGTACTTGCCGATCTCGACCGTGTCGTTGTGGCTGAGCAGCTGCTTCTTGACGGCCTTGCCGTTGATGTAGGTGCCGTTGGTGCTGTTCAGGTCTTCGATGAAGACATCGGCACCGACCATCTGCAACACGGCGTGCTCACCGCTGACGGCGAGGTTGTCGATCACGATGTCGTTGTAGGGCCGGCGGCCGAGCGTGGTCTTGTCTTTGGTGATCTGTACTTCTTTGATCACCACACCATCGAGCGATACGACCAGTTTGCCCATGCTTTTGACCTCTTGTCTCTAAGTCTTTGCCTGCCGGCGCCCGCTTGCCTCACGCGCTTTTGTGGCGCTCTTGCGGCGCTTTTTCGACGCGTTTGCTGTTCAGTCAGCGGCGGAAGGGCCACCACGATCGCGTCGAACCGCTGCCCCCGCGAACCCGCGCCAGAACCACCGAAATATTGTCTTTGCCACCCGCATCGTTGGCCGCGTCGATCAGCGCGCTGGCCGCCTCGGGCAAGGTTTCTGCACCCATCAGCAGCTGCGCGATGCTCTCGTCGTCGAGCATGTCGGACAAACCGTCGGAGCATAGCAGGTAGGTGTCGCCGGGCAGCACCTCGTGCAGGTGCGTCTCGAGCAGCACCGTGTCTTCGACGCCGACCGCGCGGGTCACGAGGTTCTTGTTGGCCGAGAACGCCGCCTGCTCGGGCGTGATCAAGCCAGAATCGATTTGCTCCTGCAGCAGCGAGTGGTCGTGCGTGACTTGCGTGAGGCGCGCGGCGCGCAGCCGGTAGCCGCGCGAATCGCCCACATGGCCCATCAACAGGCGCGAATCGCGGAACACGCCGACCACGAGCGTGGTGCCCATGCCGGCGTACTGCGGGTTGGAGTTGGCGGCGTTGAAGATCGCGCGGTTGGCGTTGTCGACGCAGATGTCCATGGCGCGGCGCACATCGGTGTCTGTCGCGCTCTCGGAGGCTTCGGCGAGCCAGCGACCGAGTTCGGACTTGATGAACGAGGTGGCCATGCTGCTGGCGACTTCGCCGGCGTTGTAGCCGCCCATGCCGTCGGCGAGCACGACGAGCGCGGTGGGATCGTCGACCGCGACCGAATCTTCATTGTTGTTGCGCGCCCGGCCGGTGTCGGTGGCGCTGAAGAATTCGAGGGTCATGGACGGGGCGTGTGCAGGCATGCGAGCGCTGATCAGTGCGTGTCATTGTGCCTTGGTTCGCCGCGGTAAAACTCCGTCGTGGCCTCGAATCCGGCCGATTCCGGGGTGGGGGTCACAGGCGGCAATGGCAGGCCGACCGGCGGCATCAACAGCGCGACGGCCAGCAGGTCGTCGGCCATCTGACGACCGTCGGCATAGCGCACCTCGACCCGCTTTTCGAGCGCGAGCGCGACCACGTTGGCGAGCGCTTCGGGCAGCTCGGGGCGCAGCGTGCGCACGTCGGGTGCGGTGTCGTTGACGATCTGGCTCATCAACGCGGCCATCGATTCGGAGCGGTGCGGCAGCGCGCCGGTGAGCAGCTGGAACAGCATCACGCCGAGCGAGTAGAGGTCGGTGCGGCCGTCGACACGCCGCCCGGCCATCTGCTCGGGTGACATGAACGACGGCGTGCCCAGCACGAGCCCGGTGCGGGTGCGACAGGCGTCGGCGATGCGGGCGATGCCGAAATCGGTGACCTTCACGGCGCCTGTGGCGGGGTCGATCATCACGTTGGCCGGCTTCACGTCGCGGTGCACCACGCCTTCGCGGTGCGCATGCGCGAGCGCCTGCGCGACCCGCGCCAGCGTGTGCAGCACCACCGGCACCGGCAGCAGGCGGCCCGGCAGCGTGTGGCGCAACAGATCGTGGCCGCCCACGAACTCCATCGCGATGAAGGCCAGGCCCTGGTCTTCGCTGGCGTCGAAGATGGTGACGATGTCGGGGTGGCGCAGGCGACCGGCCATCTCGGCCTCGCGGAAGAAGCGGGCGCGCGCCTCGACCAGCTCGCTGCCCTCGAACTCGCGGCTCAGCGCCATCGTCTTGATCGCCACGGCGCGGCCGATCTGCGGGTCGTGACCGAGGTAGACCGTGCCCATCGAGCCGCGCCCGAGCTCGCGCTCGATGCGGTAGCGGCCGAGGCTGGCGCGCTCCGGGCGCAGCGCGGCCGACACCGGGTTGGTCGACGCGGGTTCGGTCGAAGGAATTGCGGCCCCGGTGCGGGACGCGGCCGGCGCCACGGCCTGTGCGGTCGGGCTGCCCGGCGCCGGTGAAGCGCGCCGGGCCAGCCCCTGGCGGCGACCGAGCCACCAGCCGAGCGCAAGCAATGCGACCGCTCCGAGCAGCAGGAGGGCTGCGGTCTGCAAGTCGGCCAGGTCGGGCACGTGTGCGCTCGTTTGCGGAGCGGCTGGATCAGGTGGCGGCGTCGCCGACACCGCGCCGCGCCGCAATCCCTTTGCCGAGTGCCAGCACCAGCAACGCGCCGACGATGCCGGCGCCGTACTTCAGCATCGCGGAGTCGGTCAGCTTCGGAATCTGCGGCAGCGTCGTCGGGTTCATCAGCGCCGGGTCGGTGACCGCCATCGTGCCGGCGATCCACCCCAGCAGCATCGCGCCCAGCGTGATGATGAGCGGGAAACGGTCCATCAGCTTGATCACCAGCTGGCTGCCCCAGACGATGATCGGGATGCTCACCAGCAGGCCGAAAATGACGAGCGGCATCGTGTGGTCGCCGCCCGCGGTCTCGGCCGCGCCGGCGATCGCGATCACGTTGTCGACGCTCATCACGAGGTCGGCAATGATGACGGTCTTGACGGCGCCCCAGAGCCGGTCGCTGCCTTCGATGGCGGCGTGGCCGTCGTCCGCCTCGGGGATCAACAGCTTGACGCCGATCCACACCAGCAGGATCGCGCCGACGAGCTTGAGGAACGGGACCGACAACAACTGCAGCGCGAAGAAAATCAGGATCACGCGCAGCACAATCGCGCCGGCCGTGCCCCACAGGATGCCCTTGGTGCGCAACGCGGGCGGTAACTTGCGGCAGGCGAGCGCGATCACGACCGCGTTGTCGCCGCCGAGCAGGATGTCGATCATGATGATCTGGCCGACGGCGATCCAGAACGTCGGTGTCAGAAGCATTTCCATTGCTCGGATTCCTCGGGTGCAGCGCCTGCCTCGGGGCAGGCGCAGGGTCGCTCGGGGTCGCGCGGGGTCAGTGACCGTCGGAGTTCGGCGGCTTACAGCAGGGCCGCGAGCAGCTTGCCCATCTCCGATGGATTGCGCGTGACGGTGAACCCGCAGGCTTCCATCACTTCGAGCTTGGCATCTGCCGTGTCGGCGCCGCCCGAGATCAGCGCACCGGCGTGGCCCATGCGCTTGCCGGCCGGCGCGGTCACGCCGGCGATGAACCCGACGATCGGCTTCTTCATGTTGAGCTGGCACCAGCGCGCCGCATCGGCCTCGTCGGGGCCGCCGATCTCGCCGATCATGATCACCGCATCGGTGTTCGGGTCGTCGTTGAAGAGCTTCATGATGTCGATGTGCTTCAACCCGTTGATCGGGTCGCCGCCGATGCCCACGGCGGTGCTTTGCCCGATGCCGAGCTCGGTGAGTTGCGCCACGGCCTCGTAGGTCAGCGTGCCCGAGCGCGAGACCACACCGACGCGGCCGGCCTTGTGGATGTGGCCCGGCATGATGCCGATCTTGATCTCGTCGGGCGTGATCAGGCCGGGGCAGTTCGGCCCGAGCAGCAGCGTCTTCTTGCCGCCCGCGGCTTCCTTGGCCTTCATGCGGTTGCGC
>JANMWQ010000178.1:0-2532 GCA_031394085.1 Rhizobacter sp.
TCCCGATGGGCTGCCTCGCGGTCACGCTCGAGCTGCGCGGCGAGGCGGATGTGTCGCATGCGATGGCGTCTGCCGATGCCGATGCGCTGGTTGCGTTCCTCACCCACCGCGGCATCGTCGACGGCCCCGTGCCCGAGTTGCCACTGTTGCGCGCACCCGCGACGCCGCTGTCCGGCACCGACGTGCTGAAGGCGCCGGTCAGCGGCATCGTCGTCTACGTGCGCGAACTCGGCGAGGTGATCCGCGCCGGTGATGTCGTGTTCGAGATCGTCGAGCCGATCGGCGGCGCCGTGCACCCGGTCGCGAGCCGCACCGATGGCCTGTTCTTCGCGCGCGAGTCGCAGCGCTACGCACGCGCCGGCCGCAGCCTCGCGAAGGTGGCGGGCGCGGTGGCGGTGCGCTCGGGCAAGTTGTCGAGCGATTGATGACTGAAAAGCTCCGCGTCGAAAACCTGCACAAACGTTTCGGCGCCGTCGAGGTGCTGAGGGGCGTGAGCCTGACCGCCCACGCCGGCGACGTGATCGCAATCATCGGTTCAAGCGGTTCGGGCAAAAGCACCTTCCTGCGCTGCATCAACCTGCTCGAGCAGCCGCACGCCGGGCGCATCGTGCTGGGCGGAGAAGAGCTGCGGTTGAAGCCCGGCAAGAACGGCGAACTGCAGGCGGCCGATACCCAGCAGCTTCAACGCCTGCGCTCGCGCCTCGCGATGGTGTTCCAGCACTTCAACCTGTGGTCGCACATGACCGCGCTCGAGAACATCGTCGAAGCGCCGATCCGCGTGCTCGGCGTGCCGCGCGACGCCGCCATTGCCCGCGCCGAGACGCTGCTGGCGCGCGTCGGCGTCGCGCACCGCAAGGGCCTGTACCCGTCGCAGCTCTCGGGCGGCGAGCAGCAGCGCGTCGCGATCGCGCGCGCGCTGGCGATGGAACCCGAGGTGATGCTGTTCGACGAACCGACCTCGGCGCTCGACCCCGAACTCGTCGGCGAGGTGTTGAAGGTGATGCGCGACCTCGCCGCCGAGGGCCGCACGATGATCGTCGTCACGCACGAGATGGGTTTTGCCCGCGAGGTCGCGAACCAGCTCGTGTTTCTGCACAAAGGCGAGATCGAGGAGCAGGGCCCGCCGCGCGAGGTGCTGGCCGCGCCGAAGAGCGAGCGGCTGCGGGGGTTTTTGTCGGGCAGTTTGAAGTAGGCGGGGGCTTGTTCTCCGGTTGCGAGGAGTGCGGCTGCTGTACTGACCTTGCCAAATGACCATGTGATTGAAATAGGCAGGTCGCTGCCAATCGATCGCGGGCAGCCAGCGACCGTTCCAGACTGATTGCAGTCAGTCGACGCTCAGCTGGTGAATGTCTGCTTTGGCCTACAGCAGACGTTCTGTCCTGCGCGTTAAGTCGGTGCAATGTCCGGTGTCTGCAAGCAGCAGGTTTTTGAGCTTCATTTCGGATCAGGAATCGGCGGGCGTTCTTTTTTCACCCAAGCGTCAGCCGTTCGCTTCTCGTATGCCGCGCGCGTTTGGTCGATCTTGTCGATGACTTCCTGCAACGAAACATCTCGACTCCACTCTCCAGCGGGGATTTCCTCGATTGGCATCTTGGCGTGTCTGCGTAGTCGCTTCGCGACGCCAGACACATGCAGCCCTAGCTCGGCGTAGTCACGCTGTCGCCGCCAGAAGAAGTCGGCGTAGTCGGGCGGATCCGCGAACTCGCCAGCGCCAGCGATCTGGGCGTCGAGATGCTCCTGCCTGTCTGGAATTTGCAGGATGTCGTACATGAGGTCCTTAGGTAGGACTCTCCACTCGACCTTGACATCCAGTGGCTTGAACTCGGGAGTCTTGACGGTCGTTTGGTGGTACACGCCGTCGTCGCCTGCAGGGCGTCCTTATGATGTGCCGTCGTCAAGCGCAACGTGCCAGCAGCCGTTGGTGAACCGATCGAGGTGGGAGACGACGAGGATCGCGAGGTATGACCCGTCTCTGTCATCGTTGATCCGCTCGGTGCGCCGCTCGCGTACGTATGTCAATAGTGCGCCGATCGCAACGCCCGCTAGACCAGAAGCGGCGCTGATGATGGCGGAGACGTTTACTTCAGTCACTTTCGCATCTCGTTAGCTCACCTCTGAGCTGCCTTGCTGGCTACTCGCCGCGGCCTGCAGGATTGTTTTGGTCAGAGCTGTCGTAGGGGTTGCGTGTTCATCAATGAGCGGAACACGCGACACTTTACATCTACACCGTGTTGTAGGCGCCACGCCTTCTGTGTGTAACATGGAGCGGCCAAAAGGAGTAGTCGCGGACGAATGGACCCGCAAAAGCAAAAAGAAGCGTTCAACTACGCATATGTTTGTGCGCTTGCCGCGCATGCCGGCTTCAATCGCGTCGACGCAGTGGTCGACGACGACAGCATCGACGTCGGGTTCAAGGGGCGAGGCTACCTCGACCGTCAGGTCCGAAGCCCGCAGATCGAGTTCCAGCTGAAGTGTTCGTCGCAGGATCTTGTGGATGGCGGTGTGATCAAGTTCAAATTGCCTCTCAAGAAC
>JANMWQ010000182.1:0-2007 GCA_031394085.1 Rhizobacter sp.
GCCCTGGTGAAAGCGCAGATCGCTGCTCACATAGTCGCCGCCTTCCTCGATCGAGCGCTTCATGCCGGCGTAGGCGGACTCGATCTCGGCGATGTCTTGCGCGGTCGCGCGTTCGGCCGCGAGGCGCACGGCGGCCGGCTCGACGAGGCGGCGCAGCTCCTGCAGATCGCGCAGGAACTCGCGCGACCGGCCGGCGCGCGATTGCCACGCGACCACGTCGGGGTCGAACCAGTTCCACTGCTCTTCGTTCAACACGCGCGTGCCGACCTTCGGGCCGGTGACGAGCAGGCCCTTGGCGATCAGCGATTTCACCGCTTCGCGGATCACGGTGCGGCTCACGCCGAGCTCGTCGCACAGCACCGGCTCGGGCGGCAGCGTGCTGCCCACCGGGTAGCGGCCGGTGACGATCGCTTCGCCCAGCAGATCGACCGTGCCGCCGTGCACGTTCTTGATCATCGCGCCCTCACGAACACGGTGACCAGCGGATCGGTACCGACCTGGCGACTCCAGTGACCGTGGACGGTCGCGTCGAAGGTGGCTCCGGCGGGAAGGGTGTCGTCGGAGTAGAAGTGGCCGCCCGGAGCGAACACGCGTGCTGTGCCGTCCTGCAGGTTGATCTCCATCTGCCCACTCAAAATGAACACCCATTGCGGCGTGGTCGTCACATGAAAGCTGCTGCGAAACCCGACCGGGCTGTGGCGCAATTGCAGGCCGGCGCTCGGCATCAGTGCCGAGAGCAGTGCGCTCGGCGTGCCCTCGGGCAAGGCGACTTCATGCTCGCGAAAGCGCGCGCGGCCGTCGGTGTCGGTGAACAAGGTGACTTGGCGGAATGTGGCCATCGGTTCGTGCATTCACAGTGAGGCAGTGGAAACCGCCGTCGACATACAGGACGTGGCCGTTGACGAAGCGCGAGGCGTCGCTCGCCAGGAACACGGCCGCACCGGCGAGGTCTTCTACATCGCCCCAGCGACGGCTCGGCGTGCGGTTGATCAGCCAGCCACTGAAGGCCGAGCTTCTCGGCGTTGCGGCCGTTCAGCACCACGGTGGCGCCGGCCTGCGCGAGGCCGCGCGCGAGCGCGAGGCCGATGCCACCGGACGAGCCGGTGACGAGTGCGAGTTGGCCGTCGAGGCGAACGGTCTGGGCGCTGATCGTCATGCCGTCACTTCTTGCGCGGCGGGTTGGGAACAGGCAGCGCGAGCCAGGCGGCGGCCTGCGCCGCGATCTCGGCCGGCGCGAGCGACGCGTCGAGCGTGGTCGCGTGCTCACCGGCACCGGGCGGCTCCAACGTCTGCAACTGGCTCTCCAGCAGCGAGCTCGGCATGAAGTGGCCGGGGCGGGTGCGCAGGCGCGCTTCGAGCAGATCACGGTCGCCGTGGATGTGCACGAATGCGAGCTGGCTCGCGGCGGTGCGCAGCATGTCGCGGTAGCTGTGCTTGAGCGCCGAGCACGAGACGACGAGTGCGTGCCGGCTGGCGCGTGCGTCGGCGAGTTGCTGGGCGATCTCGAGCAGCCAGTCGCGGCGGTCGATGTCGGTGAGCGCGATGCCGGCGGCCATGCGCTCGATGTTGCGCGGCGGGTGCAGGTCGTCGCCTTCGAGAAACTCGGCCTTCATGCTGCGTGCGAGCAGCTGGCCGACCGTGGTTTTGCCGCAGCCGGCGACGCCCATGATGACGACGAGTGGGGCTTGGTTCATTCTGTTCTTGGATTCGCGGTTTGCATGTCGTCGAGCTTACTGTCCGCGGATGGCTGGGCGGCAAAGGCGCGCTCGGGCCGGGCGCGTCGCTTCGCCTCGGCGGTCGCCGCTGCGCGACGACTGCTCTGCGGTGCTCGGTCGCGCGGCCACACGCCCTGGCCTGTGCAGGCCGCGCCGGGGCAGAGACCCGGCCGCTCGCCAGGCAGAAACAGTCCACAGAACCGTTTCAGTCCGGGCTCGCCTCCTCGACGCCTCCCACGAAGCGACACCCCCAGCCCGAACGCGCCTTTGCGGACGCAGCGGCGCTCGTTCG
>JANMWQ010000225.1:0-2431 GCA_031394085.1 Rhizobacter sp.
CGTAGCCGGCTACGAACGCTTTTTAAAAGCCAGCGAGGCGATCTTTAAGGTCGGCTTCGAGGAGCTCGGCGACAAGCCTTTCGACTCCTGGACCGACATGGCCAAGGTGTTGCCCGCGCTGCTCAAGCTCGAGGGCTACCGCACGGTGTACTCGCTCGCGTGCAAGCACGTGAAGGATGCGCGGCTGCGCGTGGTTCTTACGTTCCAGTCGCTGCTGGTCGGCGGCAACCCGTTCTCGACCACCTCGGTCTACTGCCTGATCGCATTCCTCGAACGGCGCTGGGGCGTGCACTTTCCGATGGGCGGCACCGGCAGCCTGGTCACTGGCCTCGTCAACTTGATCGAGGGGCAGGGCGGCGTGGTGCGCTGCAACAGCGGCGTCGCGCAGATCACGGTGAAGCACGGCGCCGGCCGCATCGCCAGAGCCAGCGGCGTGCGGCTCGAGAACGGCGAGACGATTAGCGCCGACGTGGTCGTCTCGAACGCCGATTCGGCCTGGACCTACAAACACCTCGTGCCCGCCGAGCACCGCCACCGCTGGACCGATGCCCGCATCGAGCGCGCGCGCTATTCGATGAGCCTGTTCGTCTGGTACTTCGGCACCCGGCGCCAATACCCCGGCGTGGCCCACCACACGATCGCACTCGGCCCGCGCTACCGCGAGTTGCTGACCGACATCTTCGACCGCAAGTTGCTGGCCGACGATTTCAGCCTTTACCTGCACCGCCCGACCGCCACCGACCCGTCGCTCGCGCCCGCCGGTTGCGACGCCTTCTACGTGCTCTCGCCGGTGCCTCATTTGCAAAGCGGCACCGATTGGGCCGCGCATGCCGAGCCGTATCGCTTGGCGATCCAGAAACGTTTGCAGGAAACGCTGCTGCCGGGCCTCGCCGACGAGATCGTCACCTCGCGGCTGCTCACGCCGCAAGACTTTCAGGACCGGCTCTCGTCGTTCCGCGGCGCCGCGTTTTCATTGGAGCCGGTGCTCACGCAGAGCGCCTGGTTTCGCCCGCACAACCGCAGCGAGGAGCTCGACCGGTTGTACCTCGTCGGCGCCGGCACGCACCCGGGTGCCGGCCTGCCCGGTGTGCTTTCTTCAGCCCGTGTACTCGACTCGGTGGTTCCTCATGCAGATTCGATCAGAGCATCCCACGCAGCCTCTCGCGACAGTGTTCGGGTCGCGCCCGCCTGAGCTGCCCGCGCAAGCGCGTGCCGATCTGGCGGCCTGCCGCACGGCGCTGCGCAACGGCTCCAAGACCTTTCTCGCCGCCTCGTTCCTGCTGCCGCGCGGCGTGCACGAACCGGCCTCGGCGCTGTATGCGTTTTGCCGGCTCGCCGACGATGCGGTCGACGCGACCGACGAGCCCGGCAGGAGCCGGGCCGACGCCGTCGAGCGCCTGCGCGAACGCGTGCGGCTCGCCTACGCCGGCATTCCGCAAGACGACCCGGCCGACCGCGCGCTCGCGATCGTGGTCGCGCGCCACCCCATTCCCGCTGCGCTGTTCGACGCGCTGCTCGAAGGCTTCGAGTGGGATCTGCAGGGCCGCCGCTACGACACCATCGAATCGCTGCACGACTACGCCGCACGCGTGGCCGGCACGGTCGGCGCGATGATGGCGCTGCTGATGGGCGTGCGCTCGACCGAAGGGCTGGCGCGGGCCTGCGATCTGGGCGTGGCGATGCAGCTCTCGAACATCGCGCGCGACGTGGGTGAAGACGCGCGCATGGGGCGCCTGTATTTGCCGCGCGAATGGATGGTCGAGGCCGGCCTTGACCCCGATGCGTGGCTCGCGCAGCCCACCTTCAGCCCGGCGCTCGCGAGCGTGGTGCGGCGCGTGCTCGATGCCGCCGAGGTACTGTATCGGCGCGTCGACGCTGGCGTGGCGCGGCTGCCGCTCGCCTGCCGGCCAGGCATCAACGCGGCGCGCTTCATGTACGCCGAGATCGGCCACGAGGTCGCACGCCGCGGGCTCGATTCGGTCACTGCGCGGGCGCGTGTGTCGGCGGCGCGCAAGGCGTGGCTGCTGATGCGTGCGGCCGTGCAACTGGTGCCGTCGGCAGCTGCACACGCGCTGCCACCGTTGCGTGCGAATCGCTTTTTGGTGGATGCTGCGGTGGCCGTGGCGGACACCCCGGGGCCCGCATCGGCGCGGGTCGACGCACCACCGCGCCGCGGTGTCGGCGAGCGCGTGGTCTGGACGTTCGAGCTGTTCGCGCGACTCGAGCAGCGTGACCGACTGCGCGCCTCCGGGCGGTCGATCGGCGCCGATCTCGCGTCATGAGCTCCGGCATGATCATCGGGATCGAGATGGTGCTGGTGCTCGGCGTCGTGCTCGGGCTGGCGGTGTGGGAACTGGTGCGCCTGCGGCGTGATCGCGCGAAGGAGCGTGAGGTGAAGCCGCAGCCTGGCGAGACGGAAAAAACAACGCCC
>JANMWQ010000233.1:0-7794 GCA_031394085.1 Rhizobacter sp.
TTGACGACGTCCTGCTCGAAGGCGCTCAGCAGGTCGGTCAACAGATCGACCGGCAGCGCGTGCGTGGCAAGCACCGCGCGCAGCGGCCCGAACACCTGCGGCCAGCGCGCACAGGCGCCATCGCTGTTGTATGCCGTGGCCAGTTCGGCACGGTACGCGGCGAGGTCGCCGAGACGCTGTTCTGGCGTCGCGTCGCCCTCGTCGGCGATGTCGTCGGCCGTCCGCGCGAAGTGGTAGATCGCGGCCACGGCGGGCCGCAGCGCCGGCGGGCACAGCACGGACGCAACGGGAAAGTTTTCGTAGTGGTCGACGCTCACGGCAGCGATTGTCCATGTTGTGCGGCGGTCGGGCCGACGCAGGTGATCCGATGGTTTGACAGCGGCAAGGGTGCCGAATATATTACTGACCGGTCAGTCATTGAACCGCCGAGGATACCCATGCGCCGTGCGCTTCTTGTCACTTTGACCGCCGTTGCGGCACTTGCTGCCTGCTCGAAGACCCAGACCGCGCCCGACCCGGTGCGCGCGGTGCGTACCGTGATCGTGTCGTTGCAGACCGCCGGCGGTGCCTACGAATATGCGGGTGAGATCAAGGCGCGCACCGAATCGCGGCTGAGCTTTCGCGTCGGCGGCAAGATGGTCAAGCGCCTGGTCGACCTCGGCGACTCCGTTAAGGCCGGCCAATGGCTGGCGCAGCTCGCCGCGCAAGACCTCCGCCTCGGGCAAGACGCTGCGCGCGCAGCCGTCGCCGCCGCGCAGGCCGGCTACGACCAGAACGCTGCCGACTACAAGCGCTACAAGGAACTCGCTGACAAGGGCTTCATCGGCCCGGCCGAGCTCGACCGCCGCGAGATGGCGGTGAAGACGGCGCGTGCCCAGCTCGACCAGACCAAGGCGCAATCCAGCGTGCAGGGCAATCAGGCCGGCTACGCCTCGCTGGTGGCGGATGCGGCCGGCGTGATCACCGGCGTCGATCTCGAACCTGGCATGTATGCAGCCGCCGGAACGCCGGTGCTGCGCGTCGCCCACGACGGCGCGCGCGACGTGGTGTTTTCGGTGCCCGAAGACAAGGTCGCGGTCGTCAAGGCGCTCGCCGCCGCGCCGGGCCGCTTCAAGGTGCGGATGTGGGGCGCGGGCGGCGAGCCGCTGGCCGCGAGCATTCGCGAGATATCGGCCGCGGCCGACCCGGTCACGCGCACCTTCCTGATCAAGGCCGACATCGGCAGCGCGGGTGCGAGCGGCGTGCGGCTGGGCCAGACCGCCAGCGTCTCGATGGAACTGCCGCAGACCGCAGGCGTGACCAAGCTGCCGCTGTCGGCCTTGCGCGAAGAGCAGGGCCGCAGCGCGGTCTGGCTCGTCGATCGCGCCAGCATGACGGTGAAGTCGCAGGATGTGAAGCTCGCCGGCGCCGACGGCAACGAGGCGGTGATCACCGCCGGCCTCGCGCCCGGGCAGATTGTCGTGACGGCGGGCGTGCATGTGCTGAGCTCAGGGCAGAAGGTGAAGTTCTACGTCGACCCGAAGATGCCGTCGGCCTCCGCTGCACCTGCGCCGATGCCCACGCCGGTCAGCGTCAAGTGAGCGAGCCGACCGTGACTCCGCCTGACGCACGTCATTCCGCGCTCCCTGAACAGGCCGCCGCGCATCCCGACGAATCCATCTCCCGCTTCAACATCTCGAAGTGGGCGCTCGACCACTCGGCGCTCACCCGCTACCTGCTGATCGTGCTGCTCGCGCTCGGCGCGGCCGCGTACTTTCAGCTGGGGCAGGACGAAGACCCGCCGTTCACCTTCCGTGCAATGGCGCTGCGGGTGTTCTGGCCCGGGGCCACCGCGCAGCAAGTGGCCGAGCAGGTGACCGACAAGCTCGAGAAGACGCTCCAGGAAGTGCCGTACGCCGACAAGATCCGCAGCTACTCCAAGCCCGGCGAGGCACTGATCATCTTCCAGGTGCGCGACTCGTCGCCGCCGAAGGAAATGGCGCAGATCTGGTACACGGTGCGAAAGAAGATCGGCGACATCCGTGCGACCCTGCCGGCCGGTGTGGTCGGCCCGTATTTCAACGACGAGTTCGGCGATGTGTACGGCTCGATCTACGCGCTCTCGGCCGACGGTTTCACCTACCAGGAGCTGAAGGACCAGGCCGACCGCGTGCGCCAGCGGCTGCTCAAGGTGCGAGACGTCAACAAGGTCGGCATCTTCGGTGCGCAAGACGAAAAACTCTTCGTCGAAATCTCGCAGAAGCGGCTCGCGCAACTCGGACTCGACTTCAACCAGGTGATCGCGCAGCTCGGCCAGCAAAACGCGGTCGAGTCGGCCGGCACGATCAATTCGCCGAGCGACTTCGTGCAGGTGCGGGTCGGCGGCCAGTTCAACACGGTCGACGAGTTGCGCCAGTTCCCGATCCGCGCGAACGGCGCGAGCTTCAAGCTCGGCGACATCGCCGAGATCAAACGCGCCTATGTCGACCCGCCGCAAGTGAAGGTGCGGCACCAGGGCCATGAAGTCATTGCGCTCGGCATCTCGATGGCCAAGGGCGGCGACATCGTGCGCATGGGCAAGGCGCTGAACCTCACGGTGGAGCAGATTCGCGCTGAGCTGCCGGCTGGAATCGAGCTGTACCAGTTTCAAAACCAGTCGAAGGTGGTGACGAGCTCGGTCAACGAATTCGTCGGCACGTTGATCGAGGCGGTGGTGATCGTGCTCGGCGTCAGCTTCGTCGCGCTGGGCCTGCACTTCAAGCCCGGCTCGTTCAGGTTCACGCTCGATTGGCGGCCCGGGCTGGTGGTCGGCATCACGATCCCGCTGGTGCTCGCGATCACCTTCGTGACGATGTACTACTGGGGCGTCGGCCTGCACAAGATTTCGCTCGGCTCGCTGATCATCGCGCTCGGCCTGCTGGTCGACGACGCGATCATCTCGGTCGAGATGATGGTGCGCAAGCTCGAAGAGGGCTATGACAAGGTCCGCGCCGCGACCTTCGCGTACGACGCGACCGCGATGCCGATGCTGACCGGCACGCTGATCACCGCGGTCGGGTTCCTGCCGATCGGTTTGGCGCAATCGACGGTCGGCGAGTACACCTTCGCGATCTTCGCGGTCACCGCCGCGGCGCTTGTGATCTCGTGGTTCGTCTCGGTCTACTTCGTGCCGTACTTGGGCGTTTGGCTGCTCAAGGCCAAACCCCACGCCACCGGCGACCGGCCGCACGAGCTGTTCGACTCGCCGTTCTACGCGCGTTTTCGCGCGACCGTGAGCTGGTGCGTCAAGCACCGCTGGATCACGATCGGCTTGACGATCGGCTCGCTCGTGCTCGGCATCATCGGCATGGGCCAGGTCCAGCAGCAGTTCTTCCCCGACTCGAGCCGGCCCGAGATCGTCGTCGACCTGTGGTTTCCGGAGGGCACTTCGTATGCGGCGAACGAAGCCGTGACCCGGCGCGTCGAGGCGCGCGTGATGAAGCTCGAAGGCGTCGACAACGTGACGACCTGGGTGGGAAGCGGCGTGGAGCGTTTCGTGCTGGTACTCGACCAAGTCTTCCCGCAGAGCAACGTCAGCCAGATGATCGTGATGCCGAAGGACATGAATGCCCGCGAGAAGCTGCGCAAGCTGCTGCCGGAGCTGCTCGCCACCGAGTTCCCCGAGGTGCGCGGCCGCGCCAAGCTGCTGCCGAACGGGCCGCCCGTGCCGTACCCGGTGCAGTTCCGCGTCGTCGGGCCCGACCCGGCGCGCGTGCGTGCGCTTGCCGACGAGGTCAAGGCGATCATGCGCGAGAACCCGAACATGCGCGGCATCAACGACAACTGGAACGAGTCGGTCAAGGTGCTGCGCCTCGATGTCGATCAAGACAAGGCGCGCGCGCTCGGCGTCACGAGCCAGGTCATCGCGCAGGCCGCGCGCACGATCAACTCGGGCACCACCATCGGCCAGTACCGCGAAGACGACAAGCTGGTCGACATCGTGCTGCGCCAGCCGCTCGATGAGCGCAACCAGATCACCGATCTCGCGAATGCGTATGTGCCGACGACGACCGGCCGCAGCATCCCGCTCGGCCAGATCGCGCGTGGCAGTTTCGTTTGGGAGCCGGGCGTGCTGTGGCGCGACGGCCGCGACTACGCCGCGACTGTGCAAGGCGACATCATCGAAGGCCTGCAGGGCGCGACCGTGACGGCGCAGATCGACCCGCTCTTCGAGCCCGTGCGGGCCAAGATGCTGCCCGGCTACCGCATCGAGGTGGCTGGCGCGGTCGAAGAGAGCAGCAAGGGCCAGGGCTCGATCGCGACTGGGTTGCCGGTCGCGCTGTTCATCATGTTCACCTTGTTGATGCTGCAGTTGCACAGCTTCGCGCGCTCGATCCTCGCGTTCGTCACCGGCCTGTGGGGCATCGCGGGCATTGCCGCGGCGCTGTTGATCTTCAACCGGCCCTTCGGCTTCGTCGCGCTGCTCGGCGTGATCGCATTGCTCGGCATGATCATCCGCAACTCGGTGATCCTGATCGACCAGATCGAGCAGGACCGGGCGAAGGGCGTGCCGACCTGGGACGCGATCGTCGAGGCGGCGGTGCGGCGCTTGCGGCCGATCGTGTTGACGGCCGCTGCGGCGGTGCTGGCGATGATCCCGCTATCGCGCAGTGTGTTCTGGGGCCCGATGGCGGTTGCGATCATGGGCGGGCTGATCGTGGCGACCGTGCTGACGCTGCTCTCGCTGCCGGCGATGTACGCGGCGTGGTTCCGCGTCAAACCGGCCAGCAGCGAAAGGGCGGCCGAAGGAGCCCTCGCAAACAGCTAAACTCCGCGGCTCGCCGGAGAGTTGGGTAAGCAGAAGCCTGCCGCGCGGGTGGCGAAATTGGTAGACGCACCAGGTTTAGGTCCTGACGCCAGCGATGGTGTGCGGGTTCGAGTCCCGCCCCGCGCACCAGCAAAAAGCAATCATCAAGAGTTCACACACCATGACCGTCCAAGTTGAAACCCTCGACAAGCTGGAGCGTCGCATCACGCTGACGCTGCCCACTGCCACGATCAACACCGAAGTCGCGTCGCGCCTGAAGAAGCTCTCGCGCACCGTCAAGGCCGATGGCTTTCGCCCCGGCAAGGTACCGATGAGCGTGGTCGCGCAGCGCTACGGCTACTCGGTGCATTACGAGGTGATGAACGACAAGGTCGGGCAGGTGTTCAGCGAGGCTGTTGTCGAGGCCAAATTGCGCGTCGCCGGCGCGCCGAAGATCTCCGAGAAGGAAGGCGCGCCCGAAGGCGAGGTCTTTTTCGACGCGGTCTTCGAGGTCTACCCCGAAGTCAAGCTCGGTGACTTGAGTGAATCGCAAGTCGAGCGCGTCTCGACCGAAGTCACCGAACAGGCGATCGACAAGACCGTCGATATCCTGCGCAAGCAGCGCCGCACGTTCGCGCAACGACCGGCCGCTGAAGGCGCGGTCGAGAGTGACCGCGTCACGATCGACTTCGAAGGCAAGATCGATGGCGTGCCGTTCGATGGTGGCAAAGCCGACGGCTTTCAGTTCCTGATCGGCGAAGGCCAGATGCTCGAGCAGTTCGACCTCGCCGTGCGCGGCATGAAGGCGGGCGAGTCCAAGACCTTCCCGCTGCAGTTCCCGGCCGACTACCAAGGCAAAGATGTCGCCGGCAAAGAAGCCGACTTCATGGTCACGCTGAAGAAGATCGAAGCCCAGCACCTGCCGGAAGTCAACGAAGCGTTCGCCAAATCGCTCGGCATCGCCGACTCGACGGTCGAAGGCCTGCGTGCCGACGTGAAGAAGAACCTCGAGCGCGAAGTGAAGTTCCGCGTGCTCGCGCGCAACAAGGCCAGCGTGATGGACGCGCTCGTGACCGCCTCGGAACTCGATGTGCCGAAGGCGTTGGTCGCCGGTGAAACCGAGCGCATGGTCGAAGCCGCCCGCGCTGACCTGAAAAAGCGCGGTGTTAAAGATGCCGACACGGCGCCGATCCCCGCCGAGATCTTTCAGCCGCAAGCCGAGAAGCGCGTGCGCCTCGGCCTCGTCGTCGGTGAGCTGGTTCGGGCGAATAATCTGCAGGCCAAGCCGGATCAATTGCAAAAGCACATCGAAGAGATGTCGCAGAGCTACGAGAAGCCGTCAGAGGTGGTGCGTTGGTACCTGGGTGATCGGCAGCGTCTGGCCGAGGTCGAGGCGGTCGTGGTCGAGAACAACGTCGCCGAGTTCGTGCTCGGCAAGGCCAAGGTCACCGACAAGGTGTTGCCGTTCGACGAGCTGATGACCGGCTGATCAGCCGCTCTACGCACCAACAGCAGACGCAGGGCGCGGCCGAAAGGCCGGCGCCCTTTTTCCTGCGCGGGGCGAATCTTCATGCCGGGACTTGTCGCGACATAATCGATCCCAACATCCGCTGAATATCTTTGTAAGGAATGCCATGAGCGCGCTCGACACCAACGACCTGGGCATGGTGCCCATCGTCATCGAAACTTCCGGCCGCGGCGAACGCGCCTACGACATCTACAGCCGCATGCTTCGCGAGCGGGTGATCTTTCTCGTCGGCCCCGTGACCGACCAGACCGCGAACCTTGTGGTCGCGCAGATGCTCTTCCTTGAATCTGAAAATCCCGACAAAGACATTTCGCTCTACATCAACTCGCCCGGCGGGTCGGTCAGCGCCGGCCTGTCGGTGTTCGACACGATGCAGTTCATCAAACCCGATGTGTCGACCCTCTGCATGGGCATCGCCGCCAGCATGGGCTCGTTCCTGCTGATGGCCGGTGCCAAGGGCAAGCGGATGGCGCTGCCGAATTCGCGCGTGATGATTCACCAGCCCTCGGGTGGCGCATCGGGCCAGGCGACCGACATCGAGATTCATGCGCGCGAGATCCTGAAAACGCGGGAGCAACTCAACAAAATCTATGCCGACCGGACCGGCCAGTCGATCGAGAAGATTCGCGCCGACATGGAACGCGACATGTTCATGGACCCGACCGAGGCCAAGGCCTATGGCCTGATCGATCAGGTGCTCGAGCATCGATCGACGCCGCTGGCTGCCGCCGCCTGACGCATCCAGCGCCTGCGCCGGGCGCCGTGGCGCCAGCAACAACAACCGAAACGGGGCCTTTTTTCGCGAGAAGGCTCCGTTTTCTTTTGAACTATCATTCGCCAATCCGTCCTTCTACGCCCCGAGATACTCAACTTTATGGCCGACAAAAAAGGCACTTCCAGCGAGAAAGTTCTGTACTGCTCGTTCTGTGGCAAGAGCCAGCACGAGGTGAAGAAACTCATCGCCGGTCCGAGCGTGTTCATCTGCGACGAATGCATCGAGCTTTGCAACGACATCATTCGGGATGAAGTGCCCGCCGAAGGCGCCGACACGAAGGCTACCAAGTCGGACCTGCCGATGCCGAGCGAAATCAAGGCAAGCCTCGACCAATACGTGATCGGGCAAGACGTGGCAAAGCGCACGTTGGCGGTCGCGGTTTACAACCACTACAAGCGGCTCAAGCACATGAGCCGCACGAAAGACGAGATCGAACTCGCGAAGAGCAACATCCTGCTGATCGGGCCCACGGGTTCGGGCAAGACGCTGCTTGCGCAAACGCTCGCGCGTCTGCTCAACGTACCGTTCGTGATCGCCGATGCGACCACGCTGACCGAAGCCGGCTATGTCGGCGAAGACGTCGAAAACATCATCCAGAAGTTGCTGCAGAACTGCGGCTACGACGTCGACAAGGCCCAGCGCGGCATCGTCTACATCGACGAGATCGACAAGATCAGTCGCAAGGCCGACAACCCGAGCATCACGCGCGACGTGTCGGGCGAGGGC
>JANMWQ010000259.1:0-2788 GCA_031394085.1 Rhizobacter sp.
GGCCGTACGAGCGTGCGTCGGTGATCGCGGCCTACCTCAAGGCCGCGAAGCCGCGCGCGAAAGTGCTGATCCTCGATGCCAACGAAGACGTGACGAGCAAGGGCGCGTTGTTCAAGAAGGTCTGGGCCGAGTCGTACAAAGGCATGGTCGAGTACCGGCCGCAGCACAACGCGACCGCCGTCGATGCCGCGACCAACACCGTCAAGTTCGAGATCCAGGACGACGTGCGCGCCGAGGTGCTCAACGTGCTGCCGCCGATGCGCGCCGGTGCGATCGCGGTGCAAACCGGCCTGGCGAACTCGAACGCGCGCTGGTGCAACGTGAACTGGCTGAACTTCGAATCGACCGCCGCGCAGCACATCCACGTGATCGGCGACGCGATCCAGATTGCCACGCTGATGCCCAAGAGCGGCCACATGGCGAGCAGCCACGCCAAGGTCACCGCGGCCGCGATCGTCGCCGAGCTGAACGGCTGGGAGATCGACCCCGCGCCGATGCTCACCAACACCTGCTACAGCTTCGTCGACGCCAAGCGCGCGGTGCACGTGGCGAGCGTGCACGCCTACGTGGCGGCGGAGAAAACCTTCAAACCGGTGCCGGGTTCCGGCGGGCTTTCGGCCGCGCCGAACGACCTCGAAGGCGCGCTCGCGCAGAGCTGGGCCCGGTCGATCTGGGCCGACATGCTGGGGTGAGGGTGCGGTCTGATGCGGTTTTGCATTCGATCACATAGGAATCCGTTCAGGCTGAGCCATTTCGACAAGCTCAGGACAGGCCTGTCGAAGCCCATGCGAGCCCTTCGACAGGCTCAGGGCGAACGGATAGTTGGCGTTCTTTGAATCTACATTTCGAACGCAGAGCCGTTTCAGCGCATCGCGGTCCACTTCCGATCGCTCGCCGCCGACTCGACTGTCTTCTCGATGAAGCGCACGCCGCGCGCGCCGTCTTCGATGCGCGGATAGTCGGCGTCTTCGGTCGAGGCCGCGCGGCCCTGATCGAAGCGCGAGCGGATGTCGGCCGCGACGCCCACGTACAGGTTCGCGAACGCCTCGATGAACGCCTCGGGGTGCCCCGCCGGCAGCCGGCATGCGCGCTTGGCCGCATCGCTCAGCCACGGCGAGTTGCGCGTCAGGATCGTGCGCGGGCCGTCGATCGGCGCGTGGATCAGATGGTTCGGGTCTTCTTGCCGCCAGTCGAGCATGCCGCGCTCGCCGAACACGCGCAGGCGGATGTCGTTCTCGCACCCCGCCTCGATCTGCGACGCGATCAACACGCCGCGCGCACCGTTCGTGAAACGCAGCAGCAGGTTGCCGTCGTCGTCGAGGCGGCGGCCGGGCACGAAGGCGGTCAGGTCGGCGCAGAGGCTCTCGATCGCCAGACCGGTGACGCTCGCCATCAGGTTTTCGGCGTGCGAGCCGATGTCGCCGATCGCGCCGGCGATGCCGCTGCGCGCGGGGTCGGTGCGCCAGTCGGCCTGCTTGTTGTTCTGCCCTTGGGTCGCTCCTTCGAGCTGCGTCGCGAGCCAGCCCTGGTGGTACTCGACGATGACCTTGCGGATGCTGCCGAGCGTGCCGGCCCGCACCATCGCACGCGCTTGCCGCACCATCGGGTAGCCGGTGTAGTTGTAGGTCACCGCGAACACCGTGCCCTGCTGCGCGACCCGCGCGACCAGGTCGTCGGCCTGCGCGCTCGTGTGCACCAGCGGCTTGTCGCAGACGACGTGAAAGCCGGCGTCGACGAAGGCGCGCGCGACCTCATGGTGCACGTGGTTCGGCGTGACGACGCTGACGACATCGACACGCTCGTCGATCGGCCGCTTCAGTTCGTCGGCGAGCAGCGCCTGCCACGAACCGTGGTTGCGCGCGTCGGCGAGGCCCAGGTCGCGGCCCGAAGCCTTGGCCTTGTCGGGCGACGACGACAACGCACCGGCGACGAACTCGTATTGCCCGTCGAGCGCCATCGCATGCCGGTGCACCGCGCCGATAAAGGCATCGCGGCCACCGCCGACCATCGCATAGCGAAGTCGTCGATTCGTCAGGCCTCGATCCGGAAGGTCGCGCGTCATGTCGCCTGCTTTTTCTTGTCGAACACCGCATCGAACGCGCCCTGCGCCGGCTCGAAATCGAGCCGCTTGCAGAACGCCGCGCTCTCGGTCGCGCCGTGCACGCGGTCCATGCGGCTGTCTTCCCACTCGACCGACCGCGGGCCGCGGTAGCCCACGTCGTTCAGCGCGACGATCAGCGACTCGAAGTCGATCAGGCCGCGGCCGACGCTGCGGAAATCCCAGGTTCGCCGGGCATCGCCGAACGAGGTGTGGCCGCCGAAGGTGCCGACCGTGCCGTCGCCCTTGCCCCACCACACGTCTTTCATGTGCGCGTTGAAGATGCGCGGGCCGAACGCGCGGATGAAGCGGATGTAGTCGACGCCCTGGTACCCCAAATGGCTCGGGTCGAAGTTGAAGCCGAAGCGCGCGTGGCCGTCGACCGCGGCAATCGCACGCTCGCTGGTTGCGATGTCGAACGCGATCTCGGTCGGGTGCACTTCGAGCGCGAAGTTCACGCCCGCCTCGTCGAACACATCGAGGATCGGACTGAAGCGTTTGCCGAAGTCTTTGAACCCGGCGTCCCAGAACGCCTGCGTGGTCGGCGGAAACGCGTAGACCGAATGCCAGATCGACGAGCCGGTGAAGCCGGTGACGGTCTTGACGCCGAACGCAGCGGCCGCGCGCGCCGTGTCTTTGAGCTCGCGCGCGGCGCGCTGGCGCACCGCCTCCGGCTCGCCGTCACCCCAC
>JANMWQ010000346.1:0-3900 GCA_031394085.1 Rhizobacter sp.
CTGACGAAGTGGCCGCCACGCCGATCCTGATCCCGCGCATTCCGAGCGACGAAGCCTCGCTGCACGAGGCCGTCGAAATCATGCAACGCAACGGCCGCGACTTTTTGGCCGACGCGATCCTCGACCCGATCCCGTTCGGCCTGGCCGCCTCGATCGTGCGCTACCACCGGCTGCGCGAGCGCTTTCCCGAGGCGCCGATCATGATGGGCGTGGGCAACCTGACCGAGCTGACCGAGGCCGACACCAGCGGCATCAACGCCGTTCTGTTCGGCATCTGCGCCGAGCTGAACGTGGCCGCGGTGCTGACCACGCAAGTCAGCCAGCATGCGCGCCGCGCCGTCAAAGAGGCCGATTGGGCGCGCCGCATCATGCACGCCGCGAGCCGCCACCAAGTGCTGCCCAAAGGCATGAGCGACGCGTTGATGACCGTGCATGCCAAGCACCCGTTCCCCGACACGCCCGACGAGATCGCGGCCACCGCGGCGCAAGTGCGCGACCCGAACTTTCGGGTCCAGGTCTCGGCTCGCGGCCTGCATGTCTACAACCGCGACGGGCTGCGTTTCGGGCAGGGCGCGTTTGAGCTCTGGCCGCAACTCGGCCTCGAGGCCGACGCTTCGCATGCCTTCTACATGGGCGTAGAACTCGCCCACGCCGAGATCGCCCACCGGCTCGGCAAACGCTATGTGCAAGACCAGCCGCTGGATTGGGGCTGCGCGGTCGATCGTGGCGCGCAAGACCTCGATGCGTGGTGCGCACCGGGGACAACACGAGCCGGGCGCAAGACGACAGAGGAGCCATTCAAATAAACGTCGCGTCTTCCACCGTCATTCCCTTTCGTCAAACTGAGGAGATCGATATGCGCCGCTTTTTTCTGTCCCTTCTTCTGGTACCGGTTCTCGCCTTGGCCCAGACGACGTTTCCGACGTCTTTCCCCGATGCGGCCGTGCCGTTGACGCCCGAGACGCTGAGGCAACGCCTCGCTGGCAAGACTTTCCAGATCAAGTCGGTGGTCGGAGCCGAGTTGCGGATCGAGTACCAGGAGACCTACGCCTACGTCAATGTCGGCGGTGCGAATGACTCGGGTAAATGGCGGACGGAGGGCTCATCGGTCTGCGTCGATTGGCGCAAGTTTCCACCGAGCTGCTCGGAGGCACGCTTGTTGGCCGATACCCTCTACATCAAGCGCGCAAGCAATGGGGAGATCGTGATGCTGCAGCCGAAGTGAATCTCTCGGTTGGTCGCACGCGCCCAGGCTGCTGTCGGGACTCCGATTGGGGGGCGTCAGCCGTGTGCCCGGTAGACTTTCATGGAATTACACCGAAGCGCCGCGTGACTACGTTAGTTAAAGAACTGTCGCAAAAGGCACGCGCCCGCAGCGCTGAAGACCGAGCGAACCTCGCCGAAGACATGCTTGCGTCGTTGGAGGACGGATCGGGCACAACCGAAGAAGCCGACGCTGACTGGGAGCACGAGGTTCACCGGCGCGTCGACAAGGTCGAGAGCGGCGCGGCCAAGCTCATCGCGGCAGAGGATGTCTACGCCGAAACCCGCCGCATTTATCAAAAGTGAGAGCCGTTCGGTTCCACGATGAGGCACGTCTCGAACTGGACCATGAGGTCGGCTACAACGCCGCCGTCACCCCCATGCTCGGTGAGCCAGGCTATTTGCGATTGCGCAGAATGACGGTGCCGCGTAGAAATGAGAACGAAGTGAACAACCACCCGACGAACGACGTCATTTACGAGACCGTGGTCACGACCCTCTCTGCCGACGGCACGCCGCATGTCGCGCCGATGGGCGTGCGCTACCGGGGCGACGAGGTGGTGCTGATGCCGTTCAAGCCGTCGGCCACGCACGACAACATCGTCGCGACAGGCGTCGCGGTGCTCAACATCGTGACCGACACCCGCGTCTTCGCGGGCTGCGTGACCGGCCGCCGCACGTGGCCAGTGCAGCCTGCGCTGCACATCGCCGGCGTGCGGCTGGCTTGCGCGTTGCGCCACATCGAGTTGCGGCTGGCGCGGCAAGACGACGACGCGCAGCGACCGGTGCTGCACATGGCGCGCGTTCACGCTGCCACGCACGCGGAGTTCACCGGCTTCAACCGCGCGCAGGCGGCTGTCATCGAGGGCGCGGTGCTGGTCAGCCGTCTGCACATGCTGGCGCCGCAGAAGGTGGATGCCGAAATGTCGTACCTGCAAATCGCCATCGACAAGACCGCCAGCGCGCACGAGCACGAAGCCTGGGGCTGGCTGACCGACGCGGTGCGGCAGCAGCGCGCCGCGCTCGCCAAGGAAGCCGAGGCATGAAGATTCTCGTCAGCGTTCGCAGTGTCGAAGAGGCGTTGCTGGCAGCGGCCGGCGGCGTCGATTTCATCGACCTGAAAGAGCCGAGCGGCGGTGCGTTGGGCGGCTTGCCGGTGGCGACGATTCGCGCCATCGTCGAGGCGCTGCGTGACCCAGGCCTCGTTGTTGGCAGCACCGGCAAGACCACGATCAGCGCCACGATCGGCGACGTGCCGATGGCCGACGCCGACCGCATCGCGGCGTGCGTCGACGCAGTCGGCGCGTGCGGGGTCGACTACGTCAAGGTCGGCATCGAGCGCGTGCCGCAGGCGGTGGCGGTGCTCGACAGGCTGGCGCGCAGCGGTTGGCGGGTCGTGCCGGTCTTCACCGCCGACCATGGTCTGGATGCGGCCCACGTGGCGCACGCCTGCACCCTGGGCTTTCCCGGCGTGATGGCCGACACCGCCGACAAGCGCGCCGGCAGCCTGTTCGACGCGGTGGGCGCGGCCGAGCTGCAGCACTTCGTCGCCACGGTTCGCGCGTCGGGCAAGATGGTCGGTTTGGCCGGTGCGCTGCGCCTCGAACACTGTGCGTTGCTCGCCGCGCTCGACCCGGACTTCGCGGGTTTTCGGACCGCCGTGTGCGAGGGCGACCGCACCTCGGCGCTCGACCCGCGGCGCCTGCAGGCGCTGGTCGCGCTGATGCACGGCGGGGCGGTGGTCGAAGCGGCTTGAGCCCCGCGGCCTCGCCGAAACGCCGCACCCTCACGCGTCGATGTAGCGGAGCACCCCGAGCAGCAGCGCCCGCATGCGGCCGAGCTCGCTGTGGTGAACGATGTCGATCGGGAACGCTGCGCCGTCCGACATGGCCTCGAAGCGCCGGTCCAGCACGCCGGCATCGGTCAACGCCGACAGGCTGGCCTTGCGCTCGATCTCGCACGACTTGACGACCACCAGCCGCTCGGCGTTCATGCGCCGCGCGAGGTCGAGCGCGATGCTGTCTGACGTGACCTCCCAGTTGGTGTTCGCGTCCGGCTGATCGCGTTGCAGCTCGAACGGCAACCACAGTGCGGTGCGGCCGTTGTGCAGCACGCGGCGGATGTCGGCCTTGCTGCGCGCGAGCTGCAGCGCCGGGTTCAGGCCGTGCATCAGGTAGGCGGTTTGCGCCATCGCCAGCACCGCCATGTTGTGGGCGCTGAGGTCACCGACCTTCCAGTGCGCCTGGGCGCGCCGCGCTTCATCGGCGAAGCGGCCGCCGCCGCACACCACGGTCACGCGCCCGCCGCCGCATTGCGCCAGCAGGTCGAGCCATGCGGGCAGCATCGGGCTGGTGGTCAGGCTGCCACCGAGTTTGACGATCCACATCAGCGGTGGTCCCGATCGAACAGCGCGGCCACGGCGACGCTCGTCGCGCAGACCTGGGCCCAGGCCTCGGTGGCGCTGCGTCCACCGTCGGCGCGGACCGCGACGCGCGCCACTTCGCTGCCGTAGACCGCGAGGCGGCGAGGCGGGGCCGGCGCGGTTGCCGAATCGGCACTCGCACCGGCACGCGCACCGGCACCGAATGGCGCATCGACTGCCGCACCGGCACGGGCCAGCACATCGCGCACCAGAAA
>JANMWQ010000368.1:0-3223 GCA_031394085.1 Rhizobacter sp.
GCCCGGTACCTGGCTCGTCTACATGGGCCGCTACGCCACGCGCGAGGCGCAGACGAAGAAGGAAGACGAGTTGAAGCGGCGCAAGCTGCCTTACGAAGAAATCGGTGAGCCCCCGGCGCTCGCGCCGGGCCTCGCGCTCGGTCGTTTCGACCAGCGCCCCGCGGCGGCCACGGCGCTCGACCGGTTCACGCGGCAGGGCATCCGCACCGCGCGGGTGGTCGAGCTGGCGCCGGCATCGAGCCGGCATGTGTTGCGCATCGACAAGGCCGATCCGGCTTTGTCGGCGCAACTCGTCGCGCTCAAAGCCGATGCGCTCGGCAAGGGGTTTGCGGCCTGCGCGAAGGCTGCGGGCGGATGAGCGACCGAGTCAGTCGCAGCGCCCGCGCGGCGTGACCGCCCGGATGCCGATAACCGCCGCCAGCAACGCGAGCAACCACGTCAGGCCGATCGCACCTCCGCCACCACTGTCGCCACTCGGCGGTGCCGGTGCCGGTGTCGGTGTTGAAGTCGAGGCGGGCGCCGCGCCGATGGTCAACGTGGCGCTGCTGCTGGCTGTGCTGCCTGCGCTGTCGGTGATCGTCAGCTTGACGACAACCGTACCGACGGCGCTCGGTAACAGCGTCGCGCTCGCAGCATTGGTGGCGCTGGTGAAGGTGGCCGGGCCCGAAATCACTTCCCAGAGGTAGCTGCTGATCGTCGCGTCGAGGCCCGCGCGCGACGTCGACCCATCGAATGCGACGGCGGTGCCGGCGGTTGCCGCGGTCGATGCCACGCCGATGTTCGCGACGGCGATCGCCACGGCCGCCACGGCCTTGCCGGCATCCAGCATGCCGGCGCCGCAGGTGCTCGTCGTGCAATAGCACTCGGTGGCTTGCGCAGTGGCGGTCGGCGCGGTGCAGGCCGACACGGCCGTGCCGGATCCGGTCGCCGGGAACGTGCGCGCAGTCGACTTGAGCGCCGCCAGCACCTGTGCTGGCGTCAGCGTCGGGTTCGCCGAAAACATCAACCCGACCGTGCCCGAGACCAGCGGCGCCGAGAAGCTGGTGCCGAGCGACGGGTCGGCCGCGCCGTCGGTGTAGATGGAGCCGCCGGCAGCGTTCGCGATCGGCGCAGTCTTTCCGCTGTTGGTGGTCGTCAACAGCGGGTAGAGGCAGGGGCCGCTGGCGTTGACGCAGTTGCCGGCCGGTGCAGAGATTGCGATCTCGGGCCCGAGGTCGGAGTAGCCGACCTTCGTGCCGGCATGGCGCACGCCGGCGACGGCGATCACGCCGGTGCAGTTCGCCGGCGTGCCGACGGCCAGGCCATCGTTGCCCGCCGCCGCGACGACGACGACACCGGCGGTGTTGAGCTGGCGCACCACATCGAGGTAAGCGGCGTTGCATGCGCCTGTTGCGCCCAGGCTCAGGTTGATCACCTTGGCGCGATTCGGGTTCGCCACCGGCGCGGCGCTGAGCCCGCCGGCCCACAACATCGCAGCCTGGATGTCGGAGTCGTAGCCGCCGCCGGTGCCGAGCACCCGCACGGGCAGCAGCATCACGTCGCGTCCGATGCTGGCCATGCCGACGCCGTTGTTCGTCGAGGCGCCGATCAGGCCGGCGGTCTGGGTGCCGTGCCAGCTGCTCGCGCCAGCGCCTTCGAAGTCGCCCGGGTCGGACGGATCAGCGTCGCGGCCGTCACCGTCGTTCGCGATCGCGATCGCCGCAGCGGATCCGGAGCCGCCCACGAAGTCATAACCCGGCAGCAGTTTGGCGGTAAGGTCGGGGTGATCCTTGCGCACGCCGGTGTCGAGCACTGCGACGACCACGCTGGCGCTGCCGGTGGTGACGTCCCACGCCGCCTCGGCATTGATCGCCGAGACCACGCTGGTCGGACCGGTGATCGTGGCGCTCGTCGGTGCACGCAAATACCACTGACCGGATGCCGGTGTCGCTGGCGTGAGGTTGTCACGGTAGAGCGGATCGTTCGGCGCCGCGAGCGCGAACTTGCGTTCGTCGACGACTGCGTATTCGACGTCGCCTTGCGCGGTGAGCCGTTCAGCGAGTGCGCGCGAACTCAGGCCCGAGGCCCTCAACACCTGCGCGTGGTCGCCGATCGTGCGGCCGTCGGTCAGGCTCAGCCCGAGCCGCATCGACATCGCCTGCGCATGCTGTGGCGGCGCCGCGCTGCCGTTGGCCGACAACGCTCGCATCAGCGTCGACCCGGCCGTGTACTTGACGATGACGCGCGCTTCGGTCTCGGCCGGCACGCTCGGCAGCGCGCGGCGCAGCGGGCTGCGTTCGGTGACGGCACCGGGCAGCGCAGCGGTGGCGCACACGCACACCCCTGCCAGCAAAGAAACGGCCCAGGCAGGGCGGCGGTGGGAAAGGGTCTTCATGCGCGACTCACATAAAAAAACAGGCGCCGGAGGGGCGCCTGTCGGTGGCTCCGCGCAGTGAAGACGCGGAGCGTGGGAACCATGCTGTCAGTGTAGGTGGCCCCACCGCTGGCGAATCCGCGCAAAAACCACGGAAGCGCCGTCGGTATCGAACGGTTACCGGACCAGCAACGTCACGGGCGGCGCCGCGATGTCGCCACCCGCCAGCACCGTGTAGACGGCGTTCGGGCTCAGCACGTTGCTGTTGTCCGTGAGCAAAGAACTGTTGGTCGATGAAGAAAGCTTCAGGCCGGTCGCGGCGGCGCTGCCGGCAATCGACACGTAGCCCGATGACTTGCCGGGTTCAATGCCGTTGGCCACCAGTTTGCCGTTCGCCTGAAGCGTCAGCGTGCCGACGCCGCCATTGATGCCGTTGATCAGGCGCAACCTGGCCGTCCCGTCGGTGGGCAAGCGGTTGTCGTCGGCAATCAGGCTCGGGGTCGGGCCGGTCGCGCTGCCGTACACCAGCAGCGTCACGTCGGCGCCGATTGCCGGCGCGGCTGCGGTCACCGCGGCGCCACCATTGACGGAGAACGTGAGTGCGCTGCCCGCCGTGACGAGCTTGTAGCCGAACCCCAGGCCCGGCGAGGCGAGCGTGTCGAACACCTTGCCGTCGGCGGAGGCTGCAACCGTTGCGCCACCCGCCACTGCCGCCCCGAGCCGCACCCGAGCATTCGGGTTGCGCGCCGCGGTGTAGGCGCCCTGCTGGATCAGGAACGCACCGTTGACCAGCTGACCACCGACGGTCGGCGTCATCACCACCGTCGCGACCTGCAGTGCGGCGACCGTGATCGACTGGCTCATGCGCAG
>JANMWQ010000382.1:0-14380 GCA_031394085.1 Rhizobacter sp.
GCCGTGGAGCACTGGCTGTTGAGCTGGCGGGAGCACAACGATTTGCGCGACTCGGAGGCTTATCGCCGCCACCTGTTCGAGCAACTGGGTGACGGTGTGCTGCTGCTCGACCGCGGGCACCAGGTGCGCGACGCCAACCCGCAGGCCCTGGCCATGCTCGGGTACGGCCGGGACGAATTGATGGGCATGCGGCTGCACGACCTGGTCGCCGACTTCGAGCACGCCCGCCTCGACGCGGGGGTCACCGAGATGATGGACGGCACGCCGCACGTGGCCGAGTGGGAACACGTTCGACGCGACGGCAGCCACTTTCCGGTCGAAGTGAGCGCCCGACCGCTCGACGGCCAGCGCTACCTCGCTGTGCTGCGTGACATCTCGCAACGCCACGCGCGCGATCAGCAGTTGCGCCAGCTCTCGCAGGCGGTGGAGCAAAGTTCCGAGAGCATCTTCATCACCGATCTCGCCGGAACGATCGAGTATGTCAACACGGCCGGCGAGAGCGACACCGGCTATGCGCGAGCCGAACTCATCGGTCACAACTCGCGCCTGCTGCAGTCCGGCAACACACCGCCAGAGACCTACCGGGTGCTGCGAGCGCGTCTGGCGGCCGGCCGGTTTTGGAAGGGGCTGCTCTTCAACCGGCGAAAGGACGGCAGCGAATATGTCGCCTTCACCGCCATCACCCCGATCCGCATGCCGCACGGAAAAGTCACCCACTACCTGACCACGATGGAGGACGTGACCGAAAAGCAGCGCATGAGCGAGGAGCTCACCCGGCATCGCCATCACCTCGAAGAGCGGGTCGCCGAGCGCACCGCCGAGCTGGAATTGGCACGGCAGGCCGCTGAAGCCGCCAACGAGGCCAAGAGCGCGTTTCTCGCCAGCATGAGCCACGAGATCCGCACGCCGATGAACGGTGTGGTGGGCATCGTCGACGTGCTGCGCCAGTCGAGCCTGACGCCCTACCAGAGCGACCTGGCCAACACCATCCGCGAGTCGGCCTTCGCGCTGCTCGGCATCATCGACGACATCCTCGACTTCTCGAAGATCGAAGCCGGCCGGCTCGCGCTCGAGCACGAGCCGGTGGCCCTGCTGAGGCTCGTCGAGGGCGTGTGCGACGGGCTGCAGGCCGTGGCTTCCGGCAGCCGCGTGAGCTTGCGCGTGTTCGTCGATCCGACACTGCCCGAGTGGATCGACGGCGACGCCGTGCGGCTGCGCCAGATCCTGAACAACCTGCTGGCCAACGCGATCAAGTTCTCGGCGGGTCTGACACGGCCCGGGCAGGTGCAATTGCGCGTTGAACCGGCCGGCAACGCGCAATTGCGGTTGCAGGTCATCGACAACGGCATCGGCATGGCGCCGGAGGCGCGGGCGCGAATCTTCCTTCCGTTCGTGCAGGCCGAGGGCTCGACCACGCGCCGCTACGGCGGCACCGGGCTCGGGCTGTCGATCTGCCGCCGCCTCACGGAACTGTTCGGCGGGCACATCGACGTGTCGACTGCGCCCGACGAAGGTGCCACCTTCACGGTGACACTGCCGCTGCGGGCCGAGACGGGCGAGGCTGCAGCCGCGCCGTGGCAAGACCTCGGCGGCCTGGACTGCCATGTCTGGCTGCACGATTCCCAGCAGATGCGCGACTGGTGCGCCTACCTCAGCGCAGCCGGCGCGCGCGCCCGGCCCTGGCCGGACTTGCCGACCCTGCAGCGGGCGCTCGCCGTGCCCACGGCGACGCAGGCCGTTGCCATCGTCGAACTCGACGCAGACGATTCCGCGCTTGCCGCCCTGCAGACGCTCGACGTCGCCGGTCCGCCGCTCGGCCGGGTGCGCATCGGTCGCGGCCAGCGGCGCAGCGCACGGCAGGACAGCTCGGCGCAGGTGTCGCTCGACTCCGATGTCGTGCACCGGGCTTCGTTGCTGCAGGCCGTGGCGCTGGCCGCCGGCCGCGCGGCTCCCGAGCACAGCGACACAGCGTCAGGCCTGCCCATCGGCACCGTCACGCCACCCGGCGTGGCAGAAGCCGCAGCGCAGGGCCGGCTGGTGCTGGTGGCGGAAGACAACGACATCAACCAGAAGGTCATTCGTCGCCAGCTCGCGCTGCTCGGCCTCGCCGTCGAAGTGGCCGAAGACGGGCTCGACGCGTTGACGCGGTGGCGCAAGGGCGCGGATCAGCGTCGCTACGGCCTGCTCCTGACCGACCTGCACATGCCCGGCCTCGACGGTTACGAGCTGACCACTTGCATCCGCAGTGAAGAATCTCCGGACCGGCGCCTGCCGATCATCGCGCTCACGGCCAACGCGGTGCGCGGCGAGGCCGCGCGCTGCCGTGCCGCGGGCATGGACGACTACCTCAGCAAACCCGTCCAGCTGGATCAGCTCTCGGCCACGCTGGCACGCTGGTTGCCGCCCGACCCGACCGCCGCCTCGGTGCCGACCCAGACAACCGCGAGCGAAAGTTCCGCAATCGGTACGAGCGACCTCTTGCCCGTGCTCGACGCGTCGGTTCTTCCACGATTGGTCGGCGACGATCCAGTCGTCCTCGACGGTTTCCGGCAACACTTCGTCGCCTCTGCACGGCAGACCGACGACGCGCTGCACGCCGCCGTCGTGCAGGCCGACTGGACCACCGTCGGTGGGCTCGGGCACCGCCTGAAATCCTCGGCCGATGCGGTCGGCGCGCTGGCGCTCAGCGCCTGCTGCAGCCAGCTCGAACACGCTGGCAAGGTCGGCGACGGAGCGCTTGTCGCCGCGCTGATGGTGCGCTTCGATGCGGCGTTGAAGCGGGTCGAAACAAGCCTTCGGGCGCCCTGCAACGCCGGTGTGACAGTGCCGTCGGGCGCGCCCGACGCGGGCGTCGTGCTGGTCGACGACGAACCCTTCCAGCTGGATTTTTTGGGCCAGCAGCTGGCCCACCTGGGCGCGAGCCCGGTGCAGGCCTGCACATCGGGTGCACTCGCGCTCGAGTGGCTGCAGCGCCGAGACACCTCGGCACTGCTGGTGCTGCTGGACCTCAACATGCCCGACATGGACGGCGTCGAGTTCATGCGCCACCTCGCGAAGTGCCGCTATGCCGGAGCGCTGGCCCTCGTCAGCGGAACCGATGAACGCGTGCTGGAGACGGCCACCAAGCTCGCTGCGGCCTACCAGCTCAATGTGCTGGGCCACCTGAACAAACCGGTGGCAATGGATGCGCTGCGCGATCTGATCGAGCGCTGGCACGCCTTTATTCCCGCGAAGGCACGCCGAAGCGCCAAGGCCTATGGGCCGCAGGAGATCGCACACGCGATCGAGGCCGCCCAGCTGGTGCTGCACTACCAACCGAAAGTGGCACTGACGGACGGCGGCCTGGTCGGCGTCGAAGCGTTGGTGCGCTGGCAGCATCCTGACGATGGCTTGGTCTACCCCGACAACTTCATCGCCGTGGCCGAGGCGCACGGGCTGATCGACGCCTTGACCCGCGACGTGCTGACGCAAGCGCTGACGCAGCGCAGGCGCTGGTGCGACGAGGGCCTGGCGGTGCGGGTGGCCGTGAATGTCTCGATGGACAACCTTGCGCGGCTGGACTTTCCGGAGTTCGTGCAAGCCGAGGTCGTGCGCCACGGCGTGGCGCCGAGCGACCTGGTGCTCGAGGTGACCGAGTCACGGCTGATGGTCGACGCGCGCGCGCCGATGGACATCCTGACGCGACTGAGGCTCAAACAAGTCGGCCTGTCGATCGACGACTTCGGGACCGGCCATTCGTCGCTCGCGCAACTGCGCGACATGCCGTTCGACGAACTGAAGATCGACCGCGGCTTCGTGCACGGCAGCCGCGACCATGCAACGCAGCGTGCCATCTTCGCAGCCAGCCTGGCGATGGCGCACCAACTCGGCATGAAGGCGGTGGCCGAGGGCGTCGAAGACCGCGCCGACTGGGAGTTCGTGCGCGCCGCCGGCTGCGACGTCGCGCAAGGCTACTTCGTCGCGCGAGCGATGCCGGCCGATGCCCTGCCGGCCTGGGCCATGCAATGGACACAACGTTTCGCGGCGATGTGATGGCGACCGACATGAGCCGCATCCTGATCGCGACCGACGTCGCAAGCGATGCGCAGCTGGTGCGCCATCTGCTGCGAGACGAGTACGCGAACGTCGCGATCTCGACCGACCCGACACGCTTTTGCGCCGACTTCGAGCGGCTCCGCCCGCAGGTGTTGGTTCTGGCTTTCAAGACGATCGAGGCCGCCGAAACCTGCTATGCCGGGCTCTGTGCGCACACCACGCGGCACCGCACGCTGCTGCTGTGCGGAAAGAGCGAATTGCGGCGTGCCTACGAACTGTGCCGAAGCGACTGCTTCGACGATTACGTCCTGTTCTGGCCCCTCGTGCACGATGCGCCCCGATTGCCGATGGCCGTGCACCTCGCATTGCGCGCCCTCGAAGGCGTGCGCGATGCGGCGCTGCCGAAGCGGCAGCTTCCGCTGCTGCTCGTTGTCGACGACGACACCTTCATGCGTGCGTTGCTCTCGCGGGTGCTGGGCGAAGCGCACTACGAGGTCGAGTGCGCGGCCGACGCGATGGAAGCACTGGGCCTGCTGCGCCGGCGCCGGCCCGACCTGATCCTGATGGATGTTTCGCTGCCCGACATCGACGGCATCGAACTGACTCGCCGACTCAAGGCCTGCGAGGCCGATGCCGACATCCCCGTGCTGATGTTGACCGGGCAAAGCGAAAAGCAGGTGATCGTCGACAGCCTCGGCGCGGGTGCTGCCGACTTTGTCGTCAAGCCCTTCGATCGCGAGATTTTGCTGAAGAAAGTGGCGCGCTACCTGGGGCGGTGAAGCGGCCGCAATTGCGCCGCTGCCGGCTTCACGGGCCGGTCGCCACGTCGACGACCAGCACCACCTGGCCCGACGCGCCCGGCAGCAACGGCCCCGTCAGCGTCCATTCGACCGGGCCGGTCGCGCCGATCGCGGGGGCGAGGGTCACGCCGCACCCGGTCAGGCCCGCAGCGAGCGGCGCCGCGCAACCGGCGCTGACGAAGCGCGTGCTCGCAGGTGCGCTGTCGTTGATGCGGATCGCGCTCAGCGGCTGGCTGCCCTGGTTGGTGAACGCCAGTGTGTAATTGATGCGCCCGCCAGGCAGCGGCGTCGCGTTGTCCTGGCTCTTCACGAGGACGAGGCCGGCCGCGGCGCCGACCGTCGTCAGGTCGTCGTTGGCCAGCGTCACGACGAGCGACGGGCTCGCGTTGGCGTAGGTGAACACGGTCTGCAGGTTGCCGATGTTCTGCGCGCCGATGGCCGTGCCGGCCGGCACCGTGACCTTCACGATCACGCACACCGGCGTCGCGGTGGTGGCCGTGATCGAGGCGGCGACGACGCCTTCGCCGGCATCGACCACGCCGTTGCAGTTGGCGTCGCGCAGCACCACCTGCGGCCAGCCGGCGCTGCTCGTCGCGCTGAACGCGACGCTGCCGCCGCTGCCCGGCGTGAAGGTGTGCGCGTAGAACAGCACGTCGCCCGGCGCGGCGGTCTTCTGCTGGTTGGCGGCCAGCGTTTCCAGCGGCACATCGGCGAAGTTCAGGCTCGCGAAGTTGCTGCCCGCGGCGTAGGTGAAGGCGTGGGTGTCGGCCGCGCGGTCGTAGCTGCCCACGGGCGCGCCGCCCACCGAGCGGTAGCCGGCCGGGTTGTCTTCGGCGACGCGCAACGAGGCGCCGACCAGCGCCGCCGGTATCCACAGCCGGTAGTTGCCGGCGGCATCGGTCACGCTGCTGTCGTAGGTCACGTTGCCAGCCGCGTTGGTGAGCCGCACGGCGACCGCGGCAAGGCCGGGCTCGCTGCCGTCCTGCAGCGCGTTGTTCGGGGTGCCGCCGCCGACGCCGTTGTCGCGCAACACGCGGCCCGTGGCGAGGTTGCCGTTGTAGAGGCCGAGGTTGAGGCCGCTCACGTCCGCGCTCGCGACGACGACGTTGCGCCGGATCTGATCGCCGGCTTCGGTGCCGGTCCAGCTGGCGGGCACGGTCGGCGTCACGTCGCCGAGCAGCGCGTTGTCGTCGATGACGACGAGGTACTCGCCCGCGCCGACGCTGGCGAACGCGTAGGCACCGGTCGCACCGTCGACCGCCACGGCCTGCAGCGCCGGCCCCGCGGGCGAGGCCGCCGGCACGAGCTTGGCGTAGAGCCCGAGCCCGGTGCCGGCCTCGCCGCCGTCGCGCTGCAGGTTGTGGTTGGCGTCGGCATAGACGAAGCCCGTGAGCTGCACGCCGCCGGCGGTGACGGTCAGGGTGACCGGCCCGGCGCCGGCGCCGGCGGTCGGCACCTGGCTGGTGGTGACGCCGCTCACGCTGTTCGGGTTGGCGCCGAGGGTGGTGCTGGTCACCTGCACCGTCACCGTGCAACCGCCCGGCGGCACGTTGGGCACGGTCAGGTTGAGCGCGTTCGCACCGGTCGCGCCGACGACCAGCGGCGGCGAGTTGGTCACGCCCGCGCAGCCGCCACCGATCACGGTCGAGGCCACGCTCATGTTGGCGAGCGAGTCGGTGAAATTGCCGTTGCTCAGCACGCTCGTGTTGCCGCTGCCGAGTGTGAAGGTGATGGTGCTGATGCCGCCGGTGGCGATCGTCGACGGGCCGAACGATTTCGCGATCGTCGGCGCGGTCAGCGGTGGTGCAGTCACGATCAGGTTCGCCGCCGCGGCACTGCCGGGGTTCGCGTTGGTCGAGGTCACGGCCTCGGTCATGTTGGTCATACCGGGTGCGCCGGCGACCACGCTGCTGGTCACCATCACGCTCACCGTGCACGAGGCCGTGCCAGCGCCGTTGAACGGCACCGTGGCGCCGGTCAGCGCGAGCGAGGTGTCGTTCGCCGCGCTGCCCGAGCTGACCACGCCGCTGCACGCGTTGGCGAAGCCCGGTGTCGTGAACACCTTCATGCCAGCCGGGAAAATGTCGCTCAAGGCCACGCCGGTGATCGCCGTCGTGGTCGATGGGTTGGTGATCGTCAGCGTCATCGTCGTCGCGGTGTTGGCCACGATGGTGCTCGGGCTGAACGCCTTGGTCAGCACCGGCGCTGCCAGGCGCACCGAGAGCGGCGCGCTCGCCGCGACGCTGTTGCCGCCACCGTTGGCGGTGCCGAGCGACCCGGCCGTCGGCGCGGCGGGGATGGTGTTGGTGTAGTCGCCCGCCGCGCTGGCTTTCACGTTGACCGTGATCGTGCAACTGCCGTTCGACGGGATCGTGCCGCCCGTCAGCCTGATGCCGGCCGAGCCGACCGCGAGCGCGGCGCCGAGGTTGTTGAGCAGCGAGCCGCTGCAGGTGTTGGTGGTGCTCAAGTCGGCCAACGTCATCGCGCCCGGCGCAATGGGAAAGGTGTCGGTGAAAGTGGCGCTGGTCAGCGCGGCCGGGTTGCTGTTGGCAAGCACGATCTGCAGCGTCGAGACGCCGCTCGCCGGCAGGATCGGGCTGGCGAGGAAGGTCTTCGTGATCGTCGGCGTGGCGAGCACCGTGATGCTGGCATCGGCCGAGGTGCCGTTCGATGCGGGCCCTGCGACCGTCAGCCCATCGGCGGGAATCGTGTTGTTCTTCAAGCCGATCGTGGTACCGGTCACCGTGGCGATCACGGTGCACGATCCGCTCGCGGGAATGGTGCCGCCGGAGAGCGTCACGCTGTTGCCGCTGGCGGTCTTGGTGCCCGTGCAGGTGCCCAGCGGCGCCGAAGCCGAGAGGCCGGCCGGCAGGGAGTCGGTGAACGCCGCCGCGGTCATCGCCGCGGCCGTCGGGTTGCTCAGCGTGATGGTCAGCGTGGCGGAGCTGCCGACGGGAATGGTCGACGCGCTGAACGCCTTGGCGATGTCGGGCCGGCCGACGTTCAGCGTGTCGCTGGCCGCTGCGGCGTTGCTGCCGATGCTCGAGTTCACACTGCCCGCGCCGAGCGTGTTGGTGTAGCTGCCGGCGGTGGCCGACTGCACGTTCACCGTCAGCGCGCAGCTCGAGCCTGCGGCCAGCGTGCTCGCGCCCGACAGCGTGAACGTGCCGGGGTTGGTGGCCGCAGCACTGGCCGTGGCGGTGCCGCCGCAGGTGTTGGTGACCGCGGGCGTCGCGCTGTTGACGAGGCCGAGCGGATAGGTGTCGGTGAACGCCAGGCCCGTGATGGTGGCGCCGGTCACGTTGGTGAGCGTGATCGTCATCGTGGTGGCCGTGTTGGCGGCCACCGATTTCACGGCGAAGCCCTTCGTGACCTGCGGGCTGGCGATCTGCAAGGTCGCCACCGCGGCGGCCGAGTTCGCGCCACCGCTGGTGGTGAGCGCGCCTGCGGGAATCGTGTTGCCATAAGCGCCGCCGCTCGGTGCCTTGACGTGCGCGGTGATCGTGCACACGTTGGTCGCGGCGATGCTGCCGCCGACCAGCTTCAGCCCCGTGCTGCCGACCGCCAGGGCCGCGCCGGCGCTGTCGGTCAGCGTGCCGCCGCAGGTGTTGGTGAGGACGGTGTCGAACAGCACCATGTTGCCCGGCGCTCCGGCGCCGGTGTTCGGGAACACGTCGGTCACGCCGACCGCGCCGAGCGCCGCCGCAGTCGGGTTCGACAGCGTGATCGTCAGCGTCGACGAGGTGCCCGGCGCCACGGTGCCGGGGGTGAACGACTTGCTCACCGACGGCGCCGGCGTCACCGTGATCGATTGGCTGCCCGCGCTGCTGACGCTCGCGTTCGCGCTAGAGACCGCGCCGGCCGGCACGGTGTTCGTGTAGGAGCCAGCGGCGGCCACGGTCACATCGGCCGTGACGGTGCAGGTGCCGCTCGCCGGGATCGTCGCGCTGCTCAATGCCAGCGTGGTGCCCGAGGGCGTGGCCGCCACCGCGCCACCGGCGCAGCTGGTGCTGGCGTTGGCGGGGTTCGCGATCACCATGCCGCTCGGCAGGTTGTCGATCACGGCGGCCGAGAGGATGTCTTGCGCGTTCGGGTTGCTCAACGTCACCGTCAGCGTCGAGCGGCCCCCAGCGCCCATGGTGGCCGGCGCGAAGGCCTTCGCGACAGCGGGGCCGACCAGGATGCTGTTGACGGCCGAGACGGTCAGCGCGGTGCCCGGCCCGGTGCCGTCGGGGTCGATCGTCGCCACGTTCTGCACCGTGCCGGGGCCGGCGGCGACGACGCTGAACTGCAGGGTCGCCGCCGCGCCGGCGGCGACCACGCCGGCCGCTTTGCCGGCGCTGTTGACGAGCGCGGCGGTCGCGAACGGCATCGTGCCGCCGGCCCCGTCGGCCACGGTCACGCCGTTCAGCTTGGTGCTGCCGGCCACGTAGCTCATGCCCGCGGGGATCGGGTCGGCCACCGTCGTGCCGCTGGTGTCGAGCGAGCCGGTGTTGGGCATCGCGATGGTGTAGGTCGCCGTCTGGCCGCCTACCAGCGCCCCGGTGGGCGACACGGTCTTGGCCGGCTCGAGGCGCGCGGCCGGCGTACTGACGACCGACGTCGTCACGCTGCCCGGCTGCGCCACCGTGCCGGCGCAAGCGACGTAGGTGTAGGTCCAGCGCGCGCTGTTGTCGAACCTTGCGGGCGCAGGAGACGCCGGCAGCGACACCACCCGCACGTCGAAGCCGACGACCGCCGTCGCACCCACCGGAATGTTGCCGATCGCGATCCCGGCCGCCGGGTCGGCGCCCACCTGCACGCTGCCGTTGACAGTCACGCTGTTGGCCACCAGCACCATGCCGGCGGGCACGGTATCGAAGAAGGTGACGCCATTGGCTGCGCCGTTGCCGGCGGTGTTGTCGAGGTTGACCGTGTAGTGCAGCGTGTCGCCGACGAAGGTCGAGGTCTTGTTGACCGTCTTGACGGTCACCGGAAACACCGGCGAGGTGACATTGATCTGCAAGCCCAGCGCGTTGATCGCGTAGTTGTCGCCGGTGGTGGTGCCTTGGGCGAAGGCGGTGGTCTGCGAGTTGCGCAGTTGCGAGGTCGCGTCGACGTTGCTGATGTCGTAACCCTGGCGCGCGCCCGCCAGGTTGCTGCCGGGCGTGCTGTTCTGACCGCCGAAGGTGCCCGAGGCGTCGAGGTTGCCCGAGTCGCCGTTGATCTGGCTCGCGAAGAAGTTGCCGATCGGGTTGTTCGGGCCGAACAACCGGTTGCCTGCGCCGAGCGCCGAGGTCGGACCGAACAGCATCGTGTCGCCGGTGCCGGACGAATCGCCTTCGATGCCGCTGACCAGCAGGCGGCCGTTCACCAGGCCCGAGGTCGGCGTGCAAAAGCCGCTCACCGAGGCAGCTGCGGCACCGGCCTGCTCGGCGCCGACGAAGATCGTCAGGTTGCGCGCCACCTGGCTCGGGTCGGCGTACGCGACCGCCAGCGTCCAGCCGGCCGCGTCGATCGTGCCCGCGGTCGCGACCATGCCCGGCACGCCGCCGGTGGTGTAGGTGCCCGCGCCGCCGATCTGCACCAGCCCGGTCACATTGGCCGAGCGCGTGTAGTAGGTGCCCGAGTTGCCTGCCGTGGCGCCGTTGGGCGTGATCGTGTAGGTGCCGCCGCTCGGTGTCTTGAAGGTCACGTTCGAGTTCAGCTGCCCGGCCGTCAGCGTGCCGATGGTGCCCGACCAGATCAACTCGGCGTACAGCACCGTGGCACCCGGCGGCACGTTCAATACCGCACGCGAAGAATTGTTCACGTACTGCGCCGTCGGCCCGGTGGTGCCGAACGGAAAGGTGCCGTAGCGCGTGCCCGGCAGCTCGACCGCGATGAACGCACCGCCGGTGGCCGAGGTGCCGGGCGTTCCGGAATTGGCCACCGCGTTGCCGCCGAGTTCCAGCGTGTTGCCGGTGAAGGTCAGCGCGCCTTTTTGAATCGTGCTGTAGACCTGCACGTAGCCGGCGTTCGCCGCGGGTGCCGCGAGCGTGAGGCAGAGGGCCGCCGTGCGCACGGCCCGTTCGAAGTGATGGGCAATGCTCACAACGAAGCCTCGTCGAATTTGAAACGCAGCCGCAGGTAGGCGCCGCGCTGCAGGTAGTCTTGTGCGGTCAGGTCGCGGTCGGTGAAGCCGAACTGGTTCCAGCCGATGCTGAGCCAGAGGTTCTCGGCCAGCAGGTGGCCGGCCTCGGCGCCCAGGCCCAACTGGCGCGCACGGCCGCCGGAGCCGATGAGTGCGGCGGTCTGCAGGCCGATGTCCCAGCCGGTGGCAATGTCGTAAGTCGCGCGGGCCGCGAACAGCTCGGCGTGGTAGCGGTCGGCGAGCCCCAGCGATTGCTCGCGGGCCCACTTGGCGGCGATGCGGCCCGACAGCACCAGTCGCGCGCTCATCTGTTGGTTCATGTGTGCCGAGGCCGTCACGACGTTGCGCCGGCTCGCGGGTGCCAGCGAGTCGTCGACCGATTCGAAACGGTATTCGGCACGCAGCAGCGCGTTGCGGCGGTTGGCACCGCGTTCGCGCCACGCGAGGCCGAACTGCAACCAGTCTTCGGTCTTGCCGCCGGCATGGGGCTGACGCGAAGTCGTGAGCAGGTTGCGGCCGAGCGCCGTCCACGCGTCGTCGATCTTGTAGGCCGCGCCGACGGTGCTCAGCACCGTGTCGCTCGCGCTGCCACTGCGCAGCTCGAGGCGCGCTGCGCCTTTCCAGTCGGAGGCGCCGGCGTACTCGAGGCCGCCGGTGATCGCGGTGCTGTCGCCGGTGCCGATCGCAGCAAAGGGCGCGGTGGTGGCGGTGCCCGGGTTCGCAGCCGCGTTGCTGTCGAGGCTGCGCACGCGCTCGTAGCCGGTCGAGGCCGACCAGCCGCCGCCCAGGCGCCAGCGGTTGCGCAGGCCGATCGCGGCTTCGGCGGTGCGGCCGTCGAGCGCCTCGCGCAGCCGGTATTCGCTGAACAGGTTGGCATCGGTCAGGTACTCGGTCTGCACGCCGAACACGGTGGCGTTGCGCTGCTGCTGGTCGTTGAGGCCGTAGCGGCTGCCGAGGCTCGAGATGAATTCGTCGCGGCCGTAGAGGCGCGTCGCGGCGTCGAGCCGGTACTCGCCGCCGAGGGCCGCGACCCGCCGCTCGGCATGAGAGATGTCCTGCTCGTACTCGGCCATCACGCTGGCGCGCGGCACTTCGGGCAGCTGTGCGGTCAGCTTGACGATCACCGTGGTGGCCTGCTCGGGCGCCGCCGCTGCGCTGCCGGCCGTTGGCGCTGTGCTGCTCGCGGCGACCTCGAGCGCCGAGCCCCGGCTGTGGCGCACGCCGAGCTCGGCGCGCACCGTGTCGCCGAGCGCCTGCTCGACCGAGAGTTGCGCGCCTTCGCGCACGGTCTTCGTCACGAGGTCGTCGCTGCGCAACAGTTCGGCCTTCACGGTCGTGCGTTCGCCGGCCTTCCAGGCGACCTTCGCGGTGGCCTCCTGGCGGCCCTTGGTGACCGCGGCCGACGGGTTGTCGAAGCCGGTGCCGGCGCGCACCACCTGCGCCTGCGCCAGCAGCCGTTCGCTCTCGTGGCGCAGCTCGATGCGCGCGGCGCTGCCGGCGGTCTGCGGGCCGAGCGGCGTTTCGGTGTGGGCGACCTCGACCGCCGCGGCGGTGCCCGGCGCCACGCGCAGCGTCGCGCCCAGCGTTTGCAGCGTCAGCGGTTGCAGCGCGTCGTTGTCGCGCACCGTGCCGGCGTTCAGCGTGAGCTGCTCGCCCGCTTCGATGCGCAGCGCCACCCCGCCGACCCAGTGCGTCGGGCCGCCGTCTTCGACCTCGTAGGTCACGCGCAGCGAGTTGGGGTTGAAGCCGGCGTCGAGCGTGGCCAGCGGCGCCTTCAGGATCAGGCGGCCGGTCAAAGTCTCGATCTCGTAGTCGACGAAGCGCGCGAGCGGCACGCGCTTGAGCACCAGCGCGCGCTGCTCGCGGTCGCGCGTCAGCAGCTCGACCTTCTCGCTGTTCTCGACCAGCGGCGCGCGGCTGAGCGGGTACGGGCCCGAGGTGCCGAGCGCCGGCAGTTCGTCGACCACTTGGCGGCTGCTGGTCTGGCTCGCGAACGCGGTCAGGGCGCTGCGGCCATCGTCGCTGCGCAGCTGCGCGCGCGCGCCGTTCAGGCTGCGGCTGTACTGGCCCAGGCGCTTCTCTTCGATCGACATCGCGGCACTTCCTGCGCCATTGGCCGAGCTGCCCGCCAGCGTCGTCTCGGGCTGGGTGTTGAAGTCGCCGTACAGCAGGCTCGACTTGCCGCGATCCAGCCGCACGTAGAGCCGCCCGGTCGATTGCGCGTCGAAGCCCTTGACCGAGTCGTCGCCGTAAACCGGGTAGTACTCGCCGGGCTGGATGTCGCGGAACAGGCGTTCGCGGCTGCCTTTGTCGGAGTCGTACGCGAGGGTCAGCAGCGTGTCGCCGAGCACCTTGCCCTTGAGGTAGAGCGCCGCGCGGCCGGTTGCGTCGCCCCGACCGTTGTCGAAGTGCGCCACGGCGTGTTGCAGCTCCTGCTCGAAGCCGTCTTGCGCGCGCGTCGGCTGCAGCGCGCGGCTGTCGAGGCGGCGCAAGTTCAGCACGCCTTCGACCACGCCGGCGGCGATCATCGGCCGCAGTTCGGGCATGAACTCGATCTTGGTCTGCGCCTGCACGCTGCCGGAAAAAGCCTGCACCAGCACATCGCCCGGGTCGGCAGGCGACTCGAGTTCGGCGACGAGGCGCCCGCCTTCGACGAAGACCTGCACGCCGGGCTCGTCGGGGTCGAGGTCGCGGAATGCGCTGCCGAACAGCCAGCGGCCGCGGCTGAGGTTCAGCGTGACCGGCGTCGGCGCGGCGACAGCCACGCCCGCGGCGTCGAGCGGCTCGATCGTGACGCGCACCGCCGAGCGGCCATCGGCGGACCGCTCGGCGTCTGGCACGCTGATGCGCAGCTTGGCGAGCGGGCCGGGCGCGATGACGCTGATCGCAGCGCGGGCGGGCGCCGACGTGGCGCTGGCCGCCTGCACCAGCTCGAGCGTGTTGCGGCCCGGCACGAGGCCGACGCCGATGTACTCGGCCACCTGCAGGCCGCGCGATTCGACCTGGGTGAGGCGACCGATGCGGCCCGCCGGCAGCTCGACGCCGTTGACGCTCAATCGCAGCGCGGCGCCGAGCGCGCCTTTGACGACGACCGTGGTTTGTGCATGGCCGAGCACCTGCGCCTCGGTCGGGCCGAGGATGGCCGCGGTGTTGTCGAGCGTGGCGAGTTCGGCGTCGCTCGGCGTGGACGACGTGGACGACGTGGGCGCCGTGGTCACGGACCGCGTGGCCGAGGCGCGCGCCGCGAGCAGCGCGGCCGAGGTTTCGGGTGATGACACAGCGCGCGCGTTGGCGCCGCGCAGCGCGGCACCTGGCGCGGTGGAAGGCAGGTTGCCGGCGCCGACCAGGCCGCTCGCGGGCAACGCTTTCACGTCGGCCACGGCCGGCATGCGCGGGTCGGCGCCCAGGCGCGCGTCACGGGCAGTCTCGGTGT
>JANMWQ010000386.1:0-2684 GCA_031394085.1 Rhizobacter sp.
GCTCGTCGAACACGCCGTCTTCTTCCGGCAGGCCGTGGCCACGCCACATCGGCAGCACCGCGAGCGTCGGCACACCGGTGAGTTGTTGCAATTGCTGCGGGCCGGGCGCGAGCAGCGCCGCGTCACCGCGAAAACGGTTCAGCACGAAGCCGCGGATCAGCGCGCGCTCGTCGGCCGGCAACAACTGATGCGTGCCGTACAGGTGCGCGAATGCGCCGCCGCGGTCGATGTCGGTGACCAGCAGGCAGGCCGCGTTCGCGGCGCGCGCGGTGCGCATGTTGACGTAGTCGCTCGCGTGCAGGTTGATCTCGGCCGGCGAGCCGGCGCCTTCGATCACGACCAGCTCGTTCTCGGCCATCAGCGCGTGCAGCGCCTCGCGCGCGAACGGCCACAGCACTTCGCTGCGTTCGCGCCATGGCACCTGCGCGAGATCGGCGCGCACTTCGCCGAGCACGACGACCTGGCTCGCGGTGTCGCGCTCGGGCTTGAGCAGCACCGGGTTCATCCGCACCTCCGGTGCGGCACGCGCGGCGAGCGCTTGAAAATACTGCGCGCTGCCGATCTCGCCCAGCGCACCCAAGGGCCCGGGCACGACGCGCGCGTTGTTGCTCATGTTCTGCGCCTTGAACGGCGCGACCTTCAAGCCCTGCCGTGCATACCAGCGGCACAGCGCGGTCGCGAGCCAGCTCTTGCCGGCGCCGCTGGTCGTGCCCAGCACCATCACGGCACGGGCTCTCACGACGCCCTCACCGCGCTGGCGAACGCCGCGGCACCGAACGCGAGCCAAGCGACGCGCGTTGCGGCGTCGAGCGCCCGGCCGACATCGGCGGTGCGCGGCGACCGGGCCGCGCCGTTCAACGCATACACGCCCGGTTTGCGCAGGCGCACACCGAGCCGCAACGCCATCGCGCCCATCGGCCAACCGCCGTTCGGCGACGGCGTGCGGCGTGCCTCGGCCGGCAACGCGCGCCACGCGGCAAGCCGCAGCGGCATCAGCAGCAACGCGGTCGCACGCGCCGGCAGCCACGAGAGCGCGTCGTCGGCGTGGGCGCTCCACTTTCCCGCCCACTCCCAGCGGCCGCGGTAGCCCCACATCGCGTCGAGCGTGTTGGCGAATCGGTAGACCACGGCGCCCGGCAGGCCCGCGATCGCGTACCAGAACAGCGGCGCCACGAGCGAGTCGTTCAGGTTCTCGGCCAGGCTCTCGATCGCGGTCTCGCGGACCGCGTCGGCATCGAGCGTGCTCACGTCGCGGCTGACGATGCGGGCGAGGCGCGCGCGGCCGGCGTCCACGCCCGCGTCGAGCGCGCGCTCGACCGCCGCCACTTCGTCGCGCAACATGCGCCACGCGAAAGTGGGCTTGAGCAGCAGCGCCAACAGCGGCGCGCCGACCCAGGGCGACGCGCGCAGCAACTGCGCCTGCAGCCACGCCGCACCGAAGCCGAGCGCCGCGGCGAACACGAGCCAGACCAGCGCGCCACCGAAGAACGCGAGCCCGGCCGGCGCCTCGCGCAACACGCGGCCGACCGGCCCGAGCGCGCTGCCCAGCCACGCGACCGGGTGCAGCGCGCTGCGCGGCTCGCCGAACGCGAGGTCGAGCACCCAGGCCAGCGACAGCGCGGCCGACAGCATCACGGCCTCGCTCAATCCTCGATCCCGCGCTGCGCCGGCACGCCGGCATCGAAGTGGTGCTTCACCAGCGTCATTTCAGTGACGGTGTCGGCGAGCGCGATCAACTCGGCCGGCGCGCGCCGGCCGGTCAGCACGACGCTGACGTTCGCCGGCCGCTCGCGCAGGCAGGCGAGCACCGGCTCGAGCGGCACCCAGCCGTAGCGCAGCGGGTAGGTGATCTCGTCGAGCACGACGAGAAAGTGCGCGCCGGTGCGGATCGTCGCCTCGGCGCGCTGCCAGCCTTCGAGCGCGAGCTGCGCCGAGTGCTCGAGGTCGCGGCTCTTCCAGCTGAAACCGTCGCCGAGGCCGATGATCGGGATGCCGAGCTGTTCGAACATCCGGTGCTCACCGAAACGCGCCGACGGCACCTTCATGAACTGGTAGATCGCGACCGGCTTGCCGCGCCCGTGGGCGCGCAGCGCGAGGCCGAATGCGGCCGTGCTCTTGCCTTTGCCGTCGCCGGTGTGGACCAGCACCAGGCCACGCCGCGCGCCTTCGCGCTTGGCGCTGCCGTGAGTTTCCGGGGGTGTTTCGATGTCCATTGTTCAAGGCTCCAGGTGAGGCACGGCGACCCAGTGCGATTCGAGTTTCAGGATGCGGATCGCGCCGTCGAACACGTCGATCAGCGCAGCGTGCAGGGCCGGGTCGTCGCGCGCGCCCTGCGCGTGGATCGTGCCGGCGCGCATCACGACGATGCGGTCGGCCAGCAGCGCGAGCGACAGGTCGTGCAGCACGCTGACGACCGTGGTGCCGGCGCGCACCTGGCGCCGCATCAGCCGCACCAGCGCGACCTGGTGCGGCGGGTCGAGGTGCGTGGTCGGCTCGTCCAGCAGCAACCACGGCGCGCCGACCGCCAGCGCGCGCGCCAGCAGCACGCGCTGGCGCTCGCCGCCCGAGAGTTCGTGCAGACGGCGCTGCTGCCAGGCGCCGCATTCGGCATCGGCCATCGCCTGGTCGACACGCGCTTCGTCGTCGGCGCTCGGCGCGGCGAACAGGCCGAGCGCCGGCAGGCG
>JANMWQ010000393.1:0-1562 GCA_031394085.1 Rhizobacter sp.
GGCCGTCACCGGCAATTTCAGCGGCTCTACGGCGCGCTGCGTGAGCCGCCGCCGACCAGCGTGACGGTGTCGATCTGCGCGCCGCCATCGAGCAGGGCCTGCTGCCCATCGAGAAACGCGAACGCGACGCCTTCGAGCACCGCTTGAGCGAGGTGGCCGCGGCCGTGGTCGTGGGTCAGGCCGAAGAACACGCCCGACGCATGCGGGTTGTTGTGCGGCGTGCGCTCGCCGGAAAGGTACGGCAGGAACACCGGCACGGCCGCGCCCTCGGGCAGCGCCTGCGCTTCGGCGACGAGCTGCGCCTCGCTCTCGGCGTTCGTCGCATTCCGCAGCCAGCGCAGTGCGCTCGCGGCCGTCAGCATCACCGTCATCTGGTGCCAGGTGCCGGGGAAGGCATGACAAAACGCGTGCACCGCACGTGCCGGGTTCGGCGAGAACGCGGCGTTGGCGACGAAGTAGACGCCCGAGGTACCGAGCGACAGGAACGCGGTACCGGGCGCCGCCACACCGATGCCGGCGGCGCTCGCCGCGTTGTCACCGGCGCCGCCAGCGACGATCACGTTCGCGGGGAGCCCGAGTTGAGCCGCGACCTTTGGCAGCACCGTGCCGCTCGCTTCGCTGCCCTCGACCAGGCGCGGCATGTGCGAGCGCTTCAGGTGCGTCGCGTCGAGCATCGCGCCAGACCATTCGCGCTGCGCCACGTCGAGCCACAGCGTGCCGGCCGAATCGGACATGTCCGAGACGGCCTCGCCGGTCAGCCGCAGGCGCAGGTAGTCTTTCGGCAGCAGCACGCGCGCGGTGCGGTGAAAAATGTCGGGCTCGTGCTGCTCGACCCACAGCAGCTTCGGCGCGGTGAAGCCAGGCATCGCGATGTTGCCGGTGATGCGCCGGCTGTCGGGCGCGCGCTGTTCGAGCTCGGCGCATTGCGCGTGGCTGCGGCCATCGTTCCAGAGGATCGCCGGGCGCAGCACGTTGTCGCTCACGTCGAGCAAGGTCGCACCGTGCATGTGGCCCGAGAGGCCGAGCCCGCGCACGGCGGCGTATTCCTTCGGGTGCGCCGCGCGCAACTGTGCGAGCGCATCGACCGTGGCCGCCCACCAGTCGTGCGGGTCCTGTTCCGACCACAGGGGTTGCGGCCGCGAGATCGGCACCGCGCTGTGCGCCTGGCCGACGATGCGCTGCGCGTCGTCGACCAGCACGACCTTCACTTCGGACGTGCCGAGATCGATGCCGAGGTCCATGGGGCGGCGGGGCCTTTTTCGGTGCTGGGTTCAGTTGACGAAGGTCGTGTCTTTCGGGTCTTGCGGCGGCAGCTTGATCGCGATCGCCTTGAAGCGCCCGCTGGCCGCCTCGGTGCCGGCGTGGTGCGTGCCGCGCGGGATGACGATCAACATGCCCGGGCGGATCTCGCGTTTCTCGTCGCCGAGCCACGCGGTGCCGGTGCCTTCGACGATGTACTGGATCTCGTCGGTGTTGGTGTGGAAGTGCTTCGCGACGTTGCCGGTCTGCACCGCGATCGATCCGTTCGGCGTGGCGACGAAACCCTTGGCGCGCAGGTCGGG
>JANMWQ010000412.1:0-2358 GCA_031394085.1 Rhizobacter sp.
GCGCTGCCACTCCATCTCGGCGACGCTGCGGCCGTTGAGACGGTAGTAGTCGAGCCCGGTCTCGCCGATCGCGACCACGCGCGGCTTGGCGGCCAGCGCCAGCAGATCGGCCAGGCTCGGCTCGCGCACGCCTTCGTTGTCGGGGTGCACGCCGGCGCTGCACCAGAAGTTGTCGTAAGTGGTTGCGAGCGCGTGCACGTCGTCGAACTCTTCGAGCGTGGTGCAGATGCACAGCGCGCGGTCGACTCGCGCTGCGGCCATCTCAGTGCGGATCTCCGGCAAGCGCGCGCGCAGTTCTGGGAAGCTCAAGTGACAGTGGGAATCGACGTACATGCGTCAGTGCTCGAATGCCGGGCGCAGACCGCGCCGAGGCGAAATCAGATGGTCTGCGTCGGCTTGGCCGATGAGATCGAGGTGCCGAGGACTTCTTCGATCTTGAGCTTGAGCACACGCGTTTTTTCGTCGCCCGGAAAGCGCACGCCGACGCCTTGGGTGCGGCCGCCCGACGCGTTCGCCGGCGTGACCCAACCCACCTTGCCGGCCACCGGGTAGCGCTGCGGGTCGTCGGGCAACGAGAGCAACAGGTAGATGTCTTCGCCGAGCTTGTATTCGCGCGTGGTCGGTACGAACAGCCCACCATCGGTGAACACCGGCATGTAGGCCGCGTAGAGCGCGCCCTTCTCGCGGAACACCAGCTGGATCACGCTCGGCCGCGCCGTGCTGTGCCCGCTGGCAGGCGCCAGCGCAGAAGGAACGGTTCGCGGCGGAGGGGCTTCGCTCATGGGCGCGAGTGTACCGAACTGCCCTGCTTCACACCGGTCGGGCTCGCGCCGACGGCGAGCGCGCGCTGGCCTTGCTGCACCAACGATTCGGCCATCAGCCCGGCGTTCCACGGGTGCTCGGCGTGGCGGGCGACGCGGTTGAGTTCGCGCATCCACGCGGCCAGCGCTGACGGCTGCGCGCCGGCGCGGATCGAGGCCGCCGGAAAGTAACGCGGCGTTGCACCCGCGGCGATGCACGCTGCGTCATGGCACAGCTTCTGCAACGCATCGACCACGCGCGCCAGCGGCCACCCGCCGACCGACGCCGACATGCCTTGCGCCACCTGCGCGGGCAGGCGCAGCCAGAGCGCCGCGTCGATGCCCTGCCGGGTCCATTCGAGCGCCTCTTGCGGCTGGCCCCCGGCGGCGGCAAGCATCACGGCCGGTTCGACCACGCCCTGCCCTGCGAGCCACGCGGTCGCCAACTCGACTGGCGGCACGGTCATCGGCACGCTCTGGCAGCGGCTGCGAATCGTCGGCAGCAATGCGTCGGGCGCGGCGCAGCCGAGCAAGAACCGCGCGTTGCCGGGCGGCTCTTCGAGTGTCTTGAGCAAGGTGTTGGCCGACACGGCGTTCATGCGCTCGGCCGGGTACAGCACGACGACCTTGACGCGGCCGCGCGCCGAGGTCGTCTGCGCGAAGCTCACGGCCGCGCGCACCGCCTCGACCTTGATCTCCTTGCTCGGCGTCTTGGTCTTGCTGGCGCGCTCGGGCGCACCTTCGTCGTCGGGTCGGGCCCAGCCGAGGGGCTCCTGTAACGCCTCGGGCAACAGCACCAGCATGTCGGGGTGCGAATGCGCCTGCACCAGCCGGCAACTGGCGCACACGCCGCAAGGTCGCGGGTTCGTTGGAGCGTCGGCATCGGCGGCCTCGCACAGCCAGGCCTGCGCCAGCGCGATCGCGAGCTCGAATTGACCGACGCCCTGCGGCCCGTGCAGCAGCAGCGCATGGGCGCGTTGCGAGGCCAGTGTTTGGCGCAGCAGCGGCGCGAGCCACGGCAGCGGCAACTGGCCGTCGAGGCCTACCACGCGCGGGCTTTCAACACGGCGTCGATCTGGCGCCAGACGGCGTCGCGGTCGAGCGCGGCGTCGATGCGCGCAAAGCGCTGCGGCGCGGCGTTGGCGCGGGCCGCGTAGCCGGCGCGCACGCGCTCGAAGAACGGGAGGTCGCGCTGCTCGAAACGATCGGCCGCGCGGGCCTGCGCACGGCGTTGGGCGGCGAGCTCGGCGGGCAGGTCGAACCAGATCGTCAGGTCGGGCTGCAGGCCTTCCTGCACCCACGCCTCGAGCTGTTCGAGCTGCGTCGCCACCGCCCTGCCGCCGCCGCCCTGGTAGGCGAAGCTCGCGTCGGTGAAGCGGTCGCAGACGACCGTGTCGCCAGCCGCCAATGCCGGCGCAATCAGCGTGCGGATGTGGTCGCGGCGTGCGGCGAACGCGAGCAGGGCTTCGGTCAGCACGTCGGCCGACTCGTGCAAAAAAATCTCGCGCACGCGTTCGGCCAACGGCGTGCCGCCGGGCTCGCGCGTGCTCACGACCGT
>JANMWQ010000436.1:0-11426 GCA_031394085.1 Rhizobacter sp.
GGCAGCTTGAGCGGCTTGCGCATGGACTTGCAGCGCAGCCGTCGCTCAGAGGCGCGCGGGCACGGCGGCCCCGGTGCGCTCGGCCCGGTGCGCTGGGACTTCTCGACCAACGCGAACGCCGCCGGCCCGTGCCCGATGGCGTTGCAGGCGTTGGCCCGCGCCGACGCGACCCGCTACCCCGACCCCGGCTACGGCGCGCTGCGCGAGCGGCTGGCCGACTGGCACGGCGTGGCGGCGCAGCGCATCCTGCCGGCGGCGAGTGCCAGCGAGTTCATCCAGCGCCTGACCGCCGTGGCGACGCGCCTCGCACCCGGGCCGGTGGCCGTGCCGCCGTTGGCGTATGGCGACTACGCGACTGCGGCGCGCGCCTGCGGCCGCGTCGTGGTCGGCGCCGACGACCGCAGCGCCACGCTGCGCTGGTGCGCCGACCCGGGCAGCCCGCTCGGGCAGGATGGCCCGGCGCCGCTGGGCCCCGAAGGCGAGGTGCTGTCCGGGCCGACCGGCGGCGCGCCGCTGGCTGTGCTGCCGACCGTGCTCGACCGCGCCTACGCGCCGCTGCGCCTGGCCGGCACGCCGCGCTGGTCGCCCGCCGAGCTCGACGCCGTGTTCCAGCTCTTCAGCCCGAACAAGGCGCTCGGCCTGCCCGGCGTGCGCGGTGCCTACGCGATCGCACCCGCGCAGGTCGAATGGCCGCTGCCGGCGTGGTGCGAGGCGCTCGCCGCGGCCGAACCGTCATGGCCGCTGGGCGCGCACGCGGTGGCCCTGCTCGAGGCCTGGGTCGCGCCGGACACGCAGGCCTGGCTCGCCGACAGCCGCGCCACGCTGCGCGGCTGGACCGCGGCGCTGCGCAGCGGCCTGACCGCGCTCGGCCTGCAACCCGCCGCCAGCGTCACGCCCTTCCTGTGCGCCCGCCGACCGGCCGTGGCCGACGACGCCACCCTGCGCGCCGCCGGCCTGGCGGTGCGCGACACCACCTCGTTCGGCCTGCCCGGCTGGATGCGCGTGTCGGCGCAGCCGCCCGAGGCGCTCGCGGCGCTGCTGCAGGCGTTGCGCGCATGAACCCGCCGGGCCGTCCCGAGGGCGAATACCGCAGTGCGCAGCACGAAGGCTCCCCCGTGAACGCGACACTCGCCATCCGCCGACCCGCAGCGCAAGGCTGGTGCCCCGGCGCCTACCGACCGATGGCCTCGGGCGACGGCCTGGTGGTGCGCGTGCGTCCGCACCTGGCGTGCCTCACGGCGGCGCAGGCGCTCGGCCTGTGCGACGCCGCACAACGCTTCGGCTCGGGCTGGATCGACCTGACCAGCCGCGCCAACCTGCAGTTGCGCGGCGTTCCTGCGCCCTCGCACGGCGCGTTGATCGAGGCCCTGGCCGGCCTGGGCCTGCTCGATGCCAACCCGGCGATGGAGGTGCGCCGCAACCTGCTGGTCACGCCGCTCTGGCGGCCCGGCGACGCCACCGCGCGCCTCGCGACCGAACTCACCGCGCGCCTCATCGAGCTGCCCGCGCTGCCGCCGAAATTCGGCTTCGCGGTCGACGCCGGGCCGGCGCCGGTGCTGAGCGCGGCCTCGGCCGACATCCGCATCGAACGCGCCGCGTCGGGCGGCCTGATCGTGCGCGCCGATGGCGCCGAGGCTGGCCAGCCGGTGCACCTCGACAGCGCCGTCGACGCGGTGATCGCGCTGGCGCACGGGTTCGTTGCCAGCGGTGGCGCGGCGACCGGGCGCATGGCGCGGCACCGGGCACGACTCGACGGCGGCGACGCAGCGGCGCGGTTCTCGCGCCTGCCAGGGGCCACCGGCACCGTCCGCCCCGCCGCGGCCGGGATGTTGCCCGCGCCAGGCGCGTCGGCGCTGGGGCCGGTCTTCGGCGTCGCTTTCGGCCAGCTCGAAGCCGCAGCGCTGGCACGCTTGCTTCAGGCAAGCGGTGCGCACGCCCTGCGCCTGATGCCCGGCCGCCTGCTGCTGCTCGAAGGTGCCCGTTGCAGCGTCGCCGAGGCCGCCGCAGCCGGCCTGCTGACGCGCGCCGACGACCCGCTGCTGCGCGTCGACGCCTGCCCCGGCGCACCGGCCTGCGCATCGGCCACGGTCGCGACCCGGCCGCTGGCGCGCGCGCTCGCGCCGCTGCTAGCCGGCCTGGATGCATCGAGCCTGCACGTCTCTGGTTGCGCCAAGGGCTGCGCCCGCGCCGGGCCGGCCGACCTCACCCTCGTCGGGCGCGGCGGCGCATTCGACCTGGTACGCCACGGCCGCGCCTGGGACACGCCGGTGCTCACCGGGCTGTCGCCCGACGCGGTCCGCAGCCACCTCCACCGTTGCCTGGGAGCTGCTTGATGCATGCCTATGAAACCGACGGCGCGGCGATCTACCGCCAGTCGTTCGCGATGATCCGCGCCGAGGCCGACCTGGCCCGCTTCAGCGCCGACGACGAGCCGGTGGCGGTGCGAATGATCCACGCCTGCGGCCTGGTCGAGCTGGCCGCGCAGCTGCGCTTCGCGCCCGGCTTCGGCGCTGCCGCGCGCGCCGCGTTGCGGGCCGGCGCGCCGATCCTGTGCGATGCGCGCATGGTCAGCCAGGGCATCACCCGAGCGCGGTTGCCGGCAGCCAACGAGGTGCTGTGCACCCTGCACGACCCCGGCGTGGCGGCGCTCGCGCAGTCGCTCGGCACGACCCGCTCGGCCGCCGCACTGGAACGCTGGCGCCCGCACCTGCAGGGCGCGGTGGTCGTGATCGGCAACGCGCCGACCGCCCTGTTCCACCTGCTCGAGATGCTGCAGGACCCGGCCTGCCCGCGGCCGGCGGCAATCGTCGGCTGCCCGGTCGGGTTCGTCGGCGCGGCCGAGTCGAAAGCGGCGCTCTGGGCCGAGCCGCCGGTGCCCTGCTGCATCGTCGTGGGCCGGCTCGGCGGCAGCGCGATCGCGGTGGCGGCGGTCAACGCGCTGGCGAGTTCAGTTGAATGAGCGGCCAAATGAGCGGCCGAATGAGCGGTACGGAACAGGCCATGAACCGCGGCACGCTGTACGGCCTCGGCCTCGGCCCGGGTGATGCCGACCTGATGACCGTGCGCGCCCATCGCCTGCTGTGCAGCGCCAGCCATGTGGCGTTCTTCCGCAAGGCCGGGCGGCCGGGGCAGGCGCGACGCATCGTCGAAGGGCTGTTGCCCGCCGGCGTGGTCGAGATCGCGATGGAGTACCCGGTGACCACCGAGATCCCGCTCGACGACCCGGCTTACAACGCGGCGCTGTCGGGCTTCTACGCCGAGTGCGCGACGCGGTTGCGCGGGCTCTCGGAGGCCGGCCACGATGTCGTCGTGCTGTGCGAGGGCGACCCGTTCTTCTACGGCTCGTTCATGCACCTGCATGCCCGGCTCGCGCACAGCCACCCGGTGCAGGTGGTGCCGGGCGTCACCGGCATGTCGGGCGCCTGGACCGCCACCGGCCTGCCGATCACCTGGGGCGACGACGTGCTGACCGTCCTGATGGGCACGCTGCCCGAGGCCGTGCTGGCGCGCCACATGGCCGCCGCCGACGCGCTGGTCGTGATGAAGATCGGCCGCCATGTCGACAAGGTGCGGCGGGCGCTGAGCAGCGCCGGCCGGCTGCCCGCCGCGTGGCTGGTCGAATACGCCTGCATGCCCGGGCAGAAGGTGGTGCGGCTGACCGAGGCCGAGGGGCGCATCACGCCGTACTTCTCGATCGTGCTGGTGCATGGGCAGGGGCGGCGGCCGTGATCGCGCCATCGAACAAACCGGCGAGCGCTGCCGATGTGCCGCCCGAGACCATCGGCCCCGGCTGGCTGGCAGTGGCCGGCCTCGGCCCCGGCGATGCACAGCTCGTGACGCCCGAGGTCAGCGCCGCGCTCGCCGAGGCCAGCGACGTGGTCGGCTACGGCCCGTACGTGGCGCGCGTCGCGGCACGCGCCGGGCTCGTGCGGCACGCCAGCGACAACCGGGTCGAACTCGACCGCGCCGCGCTCGCGCTGCGGCTGGCGGCGGCCGGCCGGCGCGTGGTGGTGGTGTCGTCGGGCGACCCCGGCGTGTTCGCGATGGCCTCGGCGGTGTTCGAGGCGACCGAGGCCGGCCCGCCCGCGTGGCGCCAGCTCGACGTGCGGGTGCTGCCCGGCATCACCGCGATGCTGGCCGCGGCCGCCCGCGCCGGCGCACCGCTGGGGCACGACTTCTGCGCCATCAACCTGACGGACAACCTGAAGCCCTGGGCGCTCGTCGAAAAACGCCTGCGGCTCGCGGCGCAGGCCGACTTCGCGATCGCGCTGTACAACCCGCGCTCGGTCGCCCGGCCCGATGGTTTCGCGCGTGCGCTCGGCGTGTTGCGCGCGGCTTGCGGCGAGGCGCGGTGGGTGCTGCTGGCACGCGCGGTGAGCACGCCGGACGAACGGTTGCGCGTGCTGCCGCTGGGCCAGGTGCAGCCCGAGTCGGTGGACATGCGCACGCTCGTGATCGTCGGCTCCAGCCTGACGCGGCTGGTGGCGCGCGAAGGGGGCCGAGAGGGCGCGCCTTGGCTCTACACGCCGCGGTCGGCGCCGGTGTCTTCTGAGCCGCCTTCGGAGGCGTCACGATGATCCAACCATTGCAACGCCTCGGCCACGCTGGCCACCGTGTGCCGCGCCGCGATGACCGGGCGCTGCACCATCAGCACCGGCAGGCCGAGCGCGCGCGCGGCGAGCAGCTTGGCCTGCGCGCCGCTGCCGCCGGCGTTCTTGCAGACGATGCGCTCGATGCCGTGGGCCTGCAGCAGCGCGGTGTCACCGGCCACATCGAACGGCCCGCGCGCGACCAGCACGGTGTGGCGCGGCAACGGCGGCGGCGCCTCGGGCGCATCGACGAGCCGCAGCAGGTAGTGGTGCTGCGGCTGCGCCGCGAAGTCGGTCAGGTGGAGCCGGCCGAGCGCCAGCATGACCCGCTGCGGCGGGCCGGCGAGCGCGGCCACAGCCGCACCGATGCTGTCGACTTCGCACCAGCGATCACCCGGCCCCGGCTGCCAGGGCGGGCGGCTCAGCGCCAGCAGCGGCACGCCGGCCTGCGCGGCGGCCTCGACCGCGTGCCGGCTCATCTGCGCCGCGAACGGGTGGGTCGCATCGACCAGGTGGCTGACACGCTCGCGGCGCAGGTGCGCCACCAGCCCGGCCACGCCGCCGAAGCCGCCGACCCGCACGGCGATCGGCTGCGCTTTCGGCTGTGCCACCCGGCCCGCGTACGACAGCACCGCGCGCTCGCCGCGCTCGGCCAGCGCGAGCGCCAACGCGCTCGCCTCCAGCGTGCCGCCCAGCACCAGGATGTGGCGCATGGTTGATGAACTCGAATTGGGTCGCGAAGGCAGATCCGAACGCATTGGGCAGGCCCCGTGGTTGACGATCGTCGGGCTGGGTGAAGACGGCGCGGCCGGCCTAGCGCCCGCCAGCCGCGCCGCCATCGGTGCCGCCGCGCAGGTGCTGGGCAGTGCCCGCCACCTCGCGCTGCTGGCACCTTTGCGCGCGGAGGCGCCGGCCGACCAGCGTTGGCACACCTGGCCGGTGCCGTTCGCCGACGGCTTGCCGATGCTACTGGCCTGGCGCGGTGTGCCAGTGGTGCTGCTCGCGTCGGGCGACCCGTTCTGGTTCGGCGCCGGTGCGTCGGTGACGCGGCAGTTGGCGCCGGGCGAGTGGCGAGCGCTGCCGGCGCCGTCGACCTTCGGCCTGGCCGCCGCGCGGCTGGGCTGGCCGCTCGAGCAGACGACTTGCCTGGGCCTGCATGCCGCGCCGCTGGCTCGGCTGCGCCCGCAGCTCGCGCCCGGGGCTCGGCTGCTGGTGCTGGTGCGCGACGGCGCGGCCGTCGGCGCACTCGCCGCGTGGCTGGTCGAGGCCGGTTTCGGCGCCAGCGCGATGACGGTGCTCGAAGCCCTGGGCGGGCCACGCGAACGCCGGCGCGACACCACGGCCGAAGCGTTCGACCTGGCCGACGTGGCCCACCCGGTCGCGGTCGGGCTGCAGGTGGCGCTTGACGCGGGCGGCGACGGCGCGGTCATGCCGCGCTGCAACGGCCTGCCCGATGCGCTGTTCGCGCACGACGGCCAGCTCACCAGGCAGCCGGTGCGGGCGCTCGCGTTGAGCGCGCTCGCGCCGCGCCCGGGTGAACGGCTCTGGGACATCGGCGCCGGCTCGGGCTCGATCGGCATCGAGTGGCTGCTCGCGCATCCGCAGTGCGAAGCGGTCGCTGTTGAGGCCGATGCCTACCGCGCCGAACGGATTCGCGGCAATGCGGATCGGCTCGGCGTGGACCGGTTGGCGGTCGTCGTCGGGCGCGCGCCCGATGCGCTGGCCGGCCTGCCACCGCCTCAGGCCGTGTTCATCGGCGGCGGGCTGAGCGAGGCCTTGCTGTTGGCGCTGTGGCCACTGCTGCCCGCCGGCTGCCGCCTGGTGGCGCACGCGGTGACGCTGGAGTCCGAAGCCCTGCTCGCTGCCTGGCAGGCACGCGCCGGCGGCCGCTTGCTGCGCATCGAGCTGGCCGAGGCGCAGCCGCTGGGCACGCGCCGCGGCTGGCGCGCGGCCTACCCGGTCGTGCAGTGGAGCGTGACGAGATGATCGTGGCCGGATTCGGCTGGCGCCAGGGCGCGACGCTGGCCTCGCTGCGCGCCGCGCTGGCGGAAGCGCAAGCGACGCTGATCGCTGGCGACATCACAACCACCGGCCCGCTCGTGCTGCTCGCCGCCGCGCACGACAAGGCCGAAGCGCCCTGCCTGCAGGCGCTCGCCGCCGAGTTGAAGTTGCCGGTCTGCGCCGTGCCGCGCGCCCGCGTCGTCGCCACGCCGACCGCCACCCGCAGCGCCGCCGTGTTGCGCCTGCGCGGCAGCGGCAGCGTGGCCGAGGCCGCGGCGCGGGCGGCTGCCGAAAGCCTCGTCGCCACCGCAGCCGCCGCCCACCTGCTACACCCGCGCGCCGTTTCGCCCGACCGGCTCGCGACCTGCGCGCTCGCCACCTTTCCACCCTTGCCGACTCCGCTGCCATGACCATCCACTTCATCGGCGCCGGCCCCGGCGCACCCGACCTGCTGACCCTGCGCGGCCGCGACCTGATCGCCGCGTGCCCGGTCTGCCTGTACGCCGGCTCGCTGGTGCCGCAGGCCGTGCTGGCGCATTGCCCGGCCGGTGCCCGCATCGTCGACACCGCGCCGCTCGACCTCGATGCCATCGTGGCGCTGATGGTCGAAGCCGACGCCGCCGGCGCGGACGTGGCGCGACTGCACTCGGGCGACCTCTCGGTGTGGTCGGCGATGGGCGAGCAGTTGCGCCGGCTGCGCGCGGCCGGCGTTGCGTACACCGTGACGCCCGGCGTGCCGTCGTTCGCGGCGGCGGCCGCTGCGCTGGGCGCCGAGCTCACGTTGCCCGGCGTGGCGCAATCGGTGGTGCTGACCCGAACGCCGGGCCGCGCCTCGCCGATGCCGGCCGGCGAAAGCCTGGCGCATTTCGGCGCCAGCGGCGCGACGCTGGCAGTGCACCTGTCGATCCACAACCTGCACCAGGTGGTGGCCGACCTGACACCCGCCTACGGCGCCGATTGCCCGGTCGCGGTGGTCTACCGTGCGAGCTGGCCCGACGAGCGCATCGTGCGCGCCACGCTCGCCACGATCGAGGCCGCGATGGGCGAAGGCGTGGACCGCACCGCGCTGATCCTGGTCGGCCGCGCGCTCGCCAGCGACGACTTCGCCGAGAGCCGGCTCTATGCGGCCGACTACGACCGCCGCTTTCGCCCCGGCCGCGCCGGCGCCCCGTCGACACCGACATCGACATGATCGAGCTGCAGCTCATCGGCATCGGCACCGGTGACCCCGAGCACCTGACGCTGCAGGCGATCCGGGTGCTCAACAGCGCCGACCTGGTGCTGATCCCGCAAAAAGGCGCCGACAAGGCCGACCTCGCCGAGTTGCGCCACGCGCTGTGCAAGCGGCACTTGTCGCGCGCGGTGCCGGTGGTCGGTTTCGACCTGCCGGTGCGGGACACGGCCAGCGCCGCCACCGGCATCACCGCGGCCAGCTACCTCGGCGGCGTGCACGACTGGCACGGGGCCATCGCCGCCACCTGGGCCGGGCTGATCAACACGCACCGGCCACATGGCGGTCGGGTCGCGTTGCTGGTGTGGGGCGACCCGTCGCTGTACGACTCGAGCCTGCGCATCGCCGAGCGCTTGCGCGCGGCCGGCCTGGCGCTGCGCGTGGAGGTCGTGCCGGGCCTGAGCAGCCTGCAGTTGCTGACCGCCGTGCACGCGATCCCGCTCAACACATTGGGCGCGCCGGTGCTGATCACGACCGGCCGGCAACTGCGCGCGCACGGCTGGCCGGCTGGGGTCGACACGGTGGTCGTGATGCTCGACGGCGACTGCGCCTTCCAGGCCCTGCCGCCCGACGGGCTGACGATCTACTGGGCCGCCTACCTCGGCATGCCGCAGCAAATCGCCCTCGCCGGGCCGCTGGCCGAGGTCGGACCGCGCATCGTGCAGGCCCGCGCCGACGCTCGCTCGAGGCACGGCTGGTTGATGGACACCTACCTGCTGCGCCGGTAGCCGGGCACCTACCTGCTGCGCAGGTAGCCGGGCATCTGCCTGCTGCGTCGGCAGGCGAGCATCTGCCTGCTGCGTCGGCAGCCGCGCAGCGCCGAGGCCGGCGTTAAACCGCGCAGCTCCTGAAACCGCAGAAACCCGCATCGAATTCCGGTGCTTCGGCGTGCCGCGCTTGCACGCAGCGCAACCGGCCGCGGGTCACGAACGAGGCGCCGCGCAAGACACGGCGCGGCTCGGCGCCGGCCTCGGCCGACTGGCCCGGCGACGCCGCCACCGGCGCACCCGGATACGGCCGCAGCGTGCCCGCCGTCCATTCGCGCACATCGCCCCAGCGAAAGCCACGCGTCGCGCCCTGCAGCGCCGCGGCTTCCCACTCGGCCTCGCCCGGCAAGCGCCGCCCGGCCCAGCGGCACCAGGCATCCGCCTCGAACCAGCTCACGTGCATGGCCGGCTGCGCGAGCGGCACCCGCACCAGCTTGCCGAAGCGTTGCTGCAGCACGCCTTGGCGCATCTGGTCGACGAAACGCGGCGTGCGCCGGCCTTGCCCTTGCTCGTAGCCCTGCACCCAGGCCCAGCCGGGTTCGCGCCAGTGGCGCCGATCGTCGTAGCCGCCGTCTTCGACGAACTCGCTGTACTGCGCCCAGGTGACCGCCTGCGCATCGATCTCGAACTCGGGCAGCGCGACCTCGTGCGCCCACTTTTCACGGTCGGGCACGAAACCGCCCGGCGCACTGCCGAGCTGGATGCGCGTGGCCGGGAACAGCAGCGCCGGGCGCACCGGCCGCGTCGCCAATGGCGCGCGCAGCCCGGTGTCGAAACCCAGCGTTTGCGAGAGCTCAGCGAAGCGCTCGACACAATCGTCTTCGCGCAGCAGCGCGAGGCGATAGAAGTAGAGGGCGTCGTCGCTTTCGTCATTGCCGGCGGCGCTTTCGAGCAATTCGAGCGTGGTCTCGAGGGTGTCGACGAGGTACTGGCGGATCGTCTGCAGGTCGATCATCGGCGCGGCGTTCGGCGTTTCGAACAGCGCATCGGCCTCGGGCAGGATCGACGCCAGCTTGGGCCGCGTCGTGTCGCAGCGCTCGCCGCGCTGGCGCTGCACGTTGCGCGCGATCCAGTATTCCTGGAACCAGCCGAGCCGGCCGAGTTGCCACATCAACGGCGCTGCGCTGGCCGCCGAGCCCTCGAAGGCTGCGGCCCAGCGCAGGCTGTGGTTGCGCGCGTCCATCAGCGCGAGCGAAAGCAGCTCGCGGCCCGCGTGGCGCATCTGCGCCGTGTCCACGTTCGCGATCTCCACACCTTGCACTGGTCGCCCCTGCGTCATGCGGTTTGAACGCAAGATTGTGGCATCGCGGCCCGGCGCTGAAGCCCCCGTCGGAGCGCACACCGATACTGTGCAAAATCACAGCTTCGCCGCACAATCCGTCCCCATGCCCCGCCTGATCGCCCACCTCGACATGGACGCTTTTTACGCCTCCGTCGAGTTGCTGCGCTACCCCGACCTGCGCGGCCGCGCGGTCGTGATCGGCGGCGGGCGCCGGCACCAGCCGGTCGAGCGCGCCGACGGCACGCGCACCTACTCGCTGCTGCGCAACTACACCGGCCGCGGCGTGATCACGACCAGCACCTACGAGGCGCGCGCGCTCGGCGTGTTTTCGGCGATGGGCACGATGAAGGCCGCCAAGCTCGCGCCCGATGCGGTGCTGCTGCCGGTCGACTTCGAGCAGTACCGCCATTACTCGCGGCTGTTCAAGGCGGCGGTGCGCGCGGTGGCACCGATCGTCGAAGACCGCGGCATCGACGAGATCTACATCGACCTGACCGACATCGCCGGCGCACAGCGCGACGCCGGCCGCACCATCGCGCAGCAGCTCAAAGACGCGGTCTTCGACGCCACCGGCGGCCTCACCTGCTCGATCGGCGTGACGCCGAACAAGCTGCTGTCCAAACTCGCCTCCGAGCTCGACAAGCCGAACGGCCTGACCTTGCTCGCGCCCGCAGACATCGCCACCCGCATCTGGCCGCTGGCGGCCAAGAAGGTCAACGGCATCGGACCGAAGGCGAGTGAGAAGCTGGCGTCACTCGGCCTGCACACGGTCGGCGACATCGCGGCTGCCGAACCCGCGTTCCTGGTCGACAACTTCGGCAACAGCTACGGCGCGTGGCTGCACGAGGCCTCGCACGGGCGCGACGAGCGACCGGTCGTCACCTTCAGCGAGCCCAAGTCGATCAGCCGCGAGACCACCTTCGAGCGCGACCTGCACGCCGTGCGCGACCGCACCGCGCTCAGCGAGATCTTCACCGAGCTCTGCGTGAAGCTCGCCGACGACCTCTCTCGCAAGGGCTACGCTGCCCGCACGATCGGCATCAAGCTGCGCTTCGACGACTTCAAAATAATCACGCGCGACCTGAGCCTGCCGGCCCACACGATGGACGCGAAGACGATCCGCCGCGCGGCCGGCGAGTGCCTCAAGCGCGTCGACCTGAGCCGGCGGCTGCGCCTGCTCGGCGTGCGCGCCGGCGCCCTCGCCACGCTGGCCGAACTGGTCGCGCCGCTGCACACCGGCGAGCCCGGCGCCGCCGTGCTCACGGCGCGCGAGCCACGGGCCAGCTACAACCTGCCGCTGTTCGACGCGCCGCCATCGGCCTGATCCCGACGCGATCGGGGCGCGACCGTGCGGAGTTTCACGGCGCCGCGTCGTCTGTCCGGCAAACGCCTTGTTTTGCGCGCATCTACCGCTGATCGGCTCGCGTAACGTGGTCGCATGAAAACACACGTTCCCCCGCTGCGCCCGTTGGTCCTGTGCGTTGCGCTGATGCTGGCCGCCTCGGCCCACGCGCAGACCTTTCCACCGGGTGACGGCAACGGCAAGCTGCTGCTGA
>JANMWQ010000450.1:0-1534 GCA_031394085.1 Rhizobacter sp.
TGAGCCTTCCCCTGACTGACCAGGCGGCCACCGGCACGCGCTTCCTTCAAGCAATCCGACCACGGCAGTCTGTGTGCGTCAAACGACCAGCTACCCGACTTTGGTGGCGATCTGCGCTAGCAGTGCGCGGTTGCAGTTCGACAGCAGCTTGGCGAAGTTTTCTGGCGAGGTGAACCACACTTTTGGATCACCTGGCTCGGCGCGCAACTCGCCCCGGGCGATCGCCATCGTGCTTGCCTTCATGTCCTCCCCATAGGAGGCGATCCCGAACTTCAGCGTCTTCATGTCCAGATTCTTTTTTCGCGCGTTATCGATTCGACTTCTTTCAAGAACGCCGCCAGCAGCGCGTCGGCACCCGTGTAGTCATAGGGCCGGACAGTGTGCAGCCTGTGCCCATGGCTTGACGTGTCCACTGATAAATTTTGGTGGATCCGAGAGTCCTGCGTTCCCGCCCGGATCGAGATAAGACGGGTAAACGCCAACCGAAAAACAACCGCCAAGTGCCAAAAAAAAGTAGCGGGAGCACCGCTACTTTTTTAGGAAGTGCGCCGAGCCAGTCGGCGCGCTCGTGTCAGATCAAAACGTGTACTTTGCGCCGACGCGGAAGTAGCTGCGTATTTCGGCGAACGTGACCGGCGATTTCGGGAACGTGACCGGTTTGAGCGGTCGGTGCTGAGTTGCGTGGGATGGATTGTAGGAAGTGGCTGTTTGAAGGTGTTTGAGCGGCTCCGTGGTTGACGTTGTTGAAGGCGGCCGCGCTATGCGGCGGCGGTGTCTTGAGGCGTGGCGGTGTCGCCGCCTTCGGTTTGCACGGCGGCGGCTTTGTTCGACCGCATGGACTTGCCCTTGAGGTTCAGGCGATGGCTGCGCGACAGCAGCCGGTCGAGGATCGCGTCGGCAACGGTTGCGTCGCCGATCCACGCATGCCAATGCTCGACGGGTAGTTGACTCGTCACGATCGTCGGACGCGTTCCCGCCCGGTCGTCGATCACCTCCATCAGATCAGCGCGCGTCGGGCCATCCATGGCGGCCAGGCCCCAGTCATCCAACAGCAAGACGTCGGTGCGCGCGACCGTGGCGAGCCAACGCCCGAAGCCGCCGTTGCCGTGCAGCACACGCAGATCCTCGGCTAGGCGTGGCACCCGCAGGTACAGCGCCGAGTGCCCGCGTCGGCAGGCGTACTGCGCCAACGCGCAGGCGAGCCAGGACTTGCCCGAACCCGTCGGCCCGGTGACCAGGAGTGCCGTACCGTCCTCGACCCAGCGCGACAGCGCCAGGCTCATCAACGAACTGCGCTCGAAGCCGCGTCCGGGCTTGCTGTCGACATCTTCGATGCAGGCCTGCGGGTACTTCAGGCCGGCCCTCTTCATGAGGGCTGCGCGGCGCTTGTCGTCGCGGTGGTGCACCTCGCGGTCGACCATCAATGCCAAGCGCTCTTCGAAGCTCAGGCCCGTGCTGGCAGCGCTCGAGAGCTGCTCCTCGACGGCCGATGCCATGCCGGCCAGCTTCAAGTCGCGCAGCTGCGCGAGGGTGT
>JANMWQ010000458.1:0-1898 GCA_031394085.1 Rhizobacter sp.
GGCAGAGATCTATGTTCTCTCCAAAGAGGAGGGCGGCCGCCACACGCCGTTCTTCAACAACTACCGTCCGCAGTTCTACTTCCGCACCACCGACGTGACCGGTGCGGTCGAGCTTCCGAAGGACAAGGAAATGGTGATGCCAGGCGACAACGTGAGCATCACGGTCAAGCTGATCAACCCGATCGCGATGGAAGAAGGCCTGCGCTTTGCCATCCGTGAAGGTGGCCGCACCGTCGGCGCCGGGGTCGTCGCCAAGATCATCGAGTAATTGCGTGACGGCCGGGGAGCGTGGAAGTGCTCCCCGGCCTTTGCAAATCATCGCGGCCTGGAGACCTCAGGTCGGCCGCAACGCTCTTTAAGGAACCGTCATGCAAAAGCAAAAGATCCGCATCCGCCTCAAGGCATTCGACTACAAGTTGATCGACCAATCGGCGCTCGAAATCGTCGAGACCGCCAAGCGCACGGGCGCGATCGTCAAGGGCCCCGTGCCGCTGCCGACACGTATGCAGCGTTTCGACATCCTCCGTTCGCCGCACGTCAACAAGACGTCGCGCGACCAGTTCGAGATCCGCACGCACCAGCGCCTGATGGACATCGTCGACCCGACCGACAAAACCGTCGACGCGCTGATGAAGCTCGATTTGCCAGCTGGCGTCGACGTGGAAATCAAGCTGCAGTAAGCACCCCGCCCGAGGCCTGGCCCTTGCGAGTTCGCTCGCCGGTGCTAGAATCGCAGGCTTTTCCGATGGCGCAGCTTCGGTTGCGAAAGACGGAAAACTTATCAACCCGACCAATCGATGTCGGGCTCGTGAACAAAGGCTCGAATCGCCCAACAAGCGACAGAGCTGGAGAAAATCAATGACGACAGTCAATCCAGGCCACCGCCTCGGTTTGCTGGGCCGCAAGGTGGGCATGATGCGCATCTTCACGGACGATGGCGATGCCATTCCCGTGACGGTGCTCGATGTGTCGAACAACCGCGTCGCTCAGATCAAGACCGAGCAGATCGATGGCTACAGCGCCATCCAGGTTGCGTTCGGCGAACGCAAGGCGTCTCGCGTTTCCAAGCCCGAAGCGGGCCACTTCGCCAAGGCGGGTGTCGAAGCCGGCGAGATCCTTCAAGAATTCCGCGTGGCCGCTGAAGTGGCCGCCGAATACAAGCCAGGCGCGCACGTCGTGCCGACCGGTGTATTTGCAGTCGGCCAGCTCGTCGACGTGCAAGGCACCTCGATCGGCAAGGGCTTCACCGGCACGATCAAGCGCCATAACTTCAAGTCGCAGCGTGCGTCCCACGGCAACAGCCGTTCGCACAACGTCCCCGGCTCGATCTCGATGGCGCAGGATCCGGGCCGCGTGTTTCCGGGCAAGAAGATGTCCGGCCAACGCGGCAACGTGACCAAGAGCGTGCAAAACCTCGACATCGTCCGCATCGACGAAGCCCGCCAGCTGCTGCTGGTGCGTGGCGCCGTGCCGGGGCACAAGAACGCCCACGTGGTGGTCAGCCCCGCGATCAAGGTCAAGGTGCGGCGCGAAGGCGTTGCCGCCCCGGTCGCCGCGCCTGTGAAGGGAGCGAAGTAATGCAACTCGAACTCCTCAACGAACAAGGCCAGGCGACCTCTAAGGTCGACGCACCCGACACGCTGTTCGGCCGTGACTACAACGAAGCGCTGGTGCACCAGATCGTCGTGGCCTTCCAGGCCAACGCACGCCAAGGCACCCGCGCTCAGCTCGACCGCGCGATGGTCAAGCACTCGACAAAGAAGCCGTGGCGCCAGAAGGGCACCGGCCGCGCTCGCGCCGGCATGACCTCGTCGCCGCTGTGGCGCGGAGGCGGTCGGATTTTCCCGAACAGCCCGGACGAAAACTTCACGCAGAAGGTCAACAAGAAGATGTACCGC
>JANMWQ010000467.1:0-7664 GCA_031394085.1 Rhizobacter sp.
CCCTCGTGCGGCGTCGTCGACACGTTGATCGTGGTGTCGCGCGGTGCGTAGCGCAACGCGTTCGAGACCAGGTTGCCGAGCGCGCGGATGAACAATGTCTCGTCGGCCCAAACCTGCTGCCACGCGGGCTCGGTGCCGTGCATGTCGATCTGCAGCAGCACGCCGCGCTCGTCGGCCAGCATCTCGAAGTAGCCGCGCCCACGCTCGAGCACCGGCTGCAGATCGACCCAGCGCCGGTTGGTGGCGGCGTGCGGATCGTCGGCGCGGGCGAGGAACAGCATGTTCTCGATCAGCCGCGAGATGCGCTCGTAGTCTTCGACCGCCGACTCGAGCACCGCGCGGTACTCGTCGGCGCTGCGCGGCTTCGACAACGCCACCTGCGCTTCGCCGAGCAGGTTGTTGATCGGCGTGCGCAGGTCGTGCGCCAGATCGGACGAAAACTCCGAGAGCCGCTTGAAGGCCGCCTCCAGCCGCTCGAGCATGCGGTTGAACGCGAGGGTCGAGTCAACCAGCTCGGTCGGCGTGCGGGCGACCGACAGGCGCTCGCTCATCGGCCGCGCGCTGATGCGGTTCGCGGCGGCCGCGAGGCTCATCGGCCCGGCAACGATGCGCCGCGCGATCCACACCCCGAGCAGGCCCGACAACAGCCCGCCGACCAGCAGCGTGACGACGAAGATCTGCAGCTCGTTCTTGATGACCTGGCGCGACTGCGTCAGCTCGTAGGCGAACACGACCAGCAGCCCACGCACCGCGGGACCGGCGAGCGATCCCGCCGGCACCGGAACGCGCGCGAACAGCAGCCGAAAGCTGCGGCCGTCGGGCGAAGTCCAGACCGTCGTCAGCGGGCCGAGCGCCTTGCCGAGCGCGCGCACATCGGCCTGTTCGATGCCTGTCGGCACGTTGTCGACCGACATCGACTTCGCCGGCAACGCCGAGATCGGCACCTCGAAGCGCTCGGACTTGGCAATCAAGCGGCGCGTGTCGTCGAGCAGCGCCATGTGCAGGTTGCCGAGCTGCAGGTCCATGCGCTTGACCAGGCGCTGCGGCTCGAGCGTCAGGTCGAAACCCGCGACCGAAAGGTCCTCGCGCAGCAGCGCGAGGTTCGCGAACAGGATCAGCTCGTTGCCCTCGCGCAGTTCGCGCGTCGCCAGCCGCGTGATCGCCATGCCGCTGCCAGCCACCAGCAGGATCGACACCGCCGCGATCGACAGGCTGATCTGCGCCGTCAGCGAGCGGGTGACCGAGCGCTTGAGGCTGCGCAAGAAGTGAAAGTTCACGGGTCGGTCGGGTCGGTCGGGTCGGGTCAGTCGGGCCGCGCATCGAATACGTAGCCGACGCCGCGGATCGTGTGGATCAGCTTGGTCTCGAACGGGTCGTCGAGCTTGGCGCGCAGGCGCCGCACGGCCACGTCGACAACGTTGGTGTCGCTGTCGAAGTTCATGTCCCACACATGCTCGGCGATCAGCGTGCGCGAGACGACCTCGCCGACGTGGCGCACGAAGTAATCGAGCAGCGCGTACTCCTTGGCGGTCAGGTCGATGCGCTCGCCGGCGCGTGTGACGCGCCGGCGCACCAGGTCGACATCGAGGTCGGCGATGCGGATCGGCTGCTCGGTCTGGGTCGCGCCGCGGCGCAGCAGCGTGCGGATGCGCGCGAGCAGCTCCGAGAACGCGAAGGGTTTGACGAGGTAGTCGTCGGCACCGAGCTCCAAGCCCCTGACGCGATCGGCGACGGCATCGCGCGCGCTCAGGAACAGCACCGGCGTCTGGCGCTGGCGGCGCAGGTTCTCGAGCACGGTCCAGCCGTCGGCGCCGGGCAGCATCACGTCGAGCAGGATCAGGTCGTAGTGGCCCGATGTGGCGAGGTGCAGGCCCTCGATGCCGTTGTCGGCGATGTCGACGATGTAGGCGTGCTCGGTCAACCCCTTGCTGACGTAGGCGGCGGTCTTCGGTTCGTCTTCGACGATCAGGATGCGCATGGGCGCCGCCTCCGCAGCGGGCGGGGCCGGGTTGTTTTCAGGGGCCATCAGTATCCCCGACGCCCGCCTTCAGCGTGGTTCAGGCCGCCAACGCCAGTTGCAGCGGCTCTCTAGCGCGGAAGGCCCACTTCGGCCCGAGGCGCAGCGCCTCCAGCGTCATCGAGGTCGCGGTCGCGAAGAACATCGACTCATCCAGGCCGTGGCGCTCGAACGCGCGGCGCTGGCGCAACGAGCGGCGGCGCAAATCGCCCTCGAACGCCTGCGCGTCGCGGCTCGACTGGCCGAAGAACGACGCGGCGCGGCGCGCTGCCTCCATCGCCGCATCGCTCATCGCGGGAATCGCACGCGCGGCCGATAAACGAATCTGCGAGATGAACGGATTCTTGCCGACCACCAGCCCCCAAGGGCGCAGGCCGTCGGCCGGGTCGACGCACAACGCTTCGAGCTTGGTCAGCCCGAACTGGCGCGAGAGCTGCATGCGCACGGCGAGCCACGGGTCGTCGCGGCGCACGAGTTCAATGGCCGAATCGGCGGGCGCATCGGCGCCGTCGAGCGGCAGCACGAGCGATTGCATCAGGCGTTTTGCGTGCGTGTCGCCTTTGACTCCAGCCTGGTGCAGCCACTGGATCGCCTGCTCCGAATCGGCCAACGTGTCGGAGGCGCGCAAGATCAGCGCGCCGAGCTTGCGCTGCGCTTCGGTCTGGCCGCCGAGCGCGGCCTTCTCGAGACAGAAGCGCGCCATCTGTGGGTTGGCGACCGAGTGCCGGTGGTCACCGTGCATGCGGTAGAGGTGCAGCCAGGCTTCTTCGCAGCCGCCGTCGGCGGCGCGCAGCAGCAGCGCCACGCCTTTGCGCATGTTCGGGCCAGAGGCCAGCGCCTCGGGTGCGAGCGCGCCGCACGCGATGCCGCACAGCGCGCGGCCGAGCGCATAGGCGGCATCGCGGTCGCCGCGGTTGGTGCGCATGTCGAGCGCGGTCTCGATCGCGTGGGCGTCGATGCCGACCAGCGGCTTGGCGTTGTCTTCGGCCAGCTTGACGGCGGCGGTGAGGAGCTCGGCGAGTTCGGTCGTCAAGGTGGGCGTCAGCGCCAGCGCGGTGCGCAGGCTGCAGGCGAGGCGCGCGAGGTCACCTTCGGCCAGGGCCTGCTGGGAGGCGATGGTCGCGACCAGCGGGCCCTTCAGGTCGCCCGACGTCGTCAGCGCATTCAGAAAACCCGTCATCGGGTCATCGGCATCGGGCTGGCGCAGCGCGGCCATCGCACGCACCGCTGCCTCGTGGCCGGCCGCACCGGCCTTGTCGAGCCAGCGCGCGCCTTCGTCGACCTTGCCGTGGCGCACGCACAGCCACACGCCGAGCTTGACCTGCGCGGCGGCACTGCCGGCCGCCGCGGCATGCGCGAGCGCGCTCGTCTGCTGCAATTGCAGGATGTCTTCGAGCGCTAAGCTCTCGGCGATGATGCGCGCCGCTTGCGGCAGCTCGCGCACGTTGGCGTGGTTCAGGTAATCGAGCCCGGTCGCGATGTGCTGCGGGAACCCGTCGACACCGAGCAGGTAGCGGCGGCCGGCTTCGCAGCGGGCGGCGGTATCGCCTTGTCGTGCAAGGGCGAGCAATTGGATGTCTTGGCGGCGCATGGTCGGGCTCCTGGGTGTTGCGTGAGCAGCACGAAGGAGCGGCAAAGCAGCCAGCGTCGTCGCACGGGGTCACGGGATCGGTATGCCCTGACGATAGAAACGCAGCGATGACGGGCAGATGGCGTTGCGATTACGGTTTCGTAATGAACGCTATCTAAATGTGACTCAGCCATGAAAAAGGCCGCGTTCCTCGCGGAAAGCGGCCTCTTGGATTGCCCGGCGAACCAGGCATCCTCGTCGATCGATTTAGAAGCTGTGGCGAATGCCGACTTCGGCGCCGGTCGACTTTTGGCTGGTGTCTGTCGCATTCGAGAAACTCGGGCTCGAGTTCAGTGCGAACCGGGCAACACCCTTGTTCTTCAGGTAAGCCGCCGTGCCGTAGACAGCGGTGCGCTTCGACAGGTTGTACACATAGCCCAAGGCGAACTGATTGGCGTCGTCGCCGTCAACCTTGAGGCCGCTCAGGTTGCTGGTACCGCTCTGATTGGCGTGGGTAAAGGCCGCCTTGATCTGGCCGAGGCCGATCGGCACGATCGCGCCGAGGCTGTACGACGCGATCTTCTGCGAAGCGAACTTCGATTGCGTGTAGTAGCCGCTGAGCTTCGCAATACCGAAGTCATACGAAGCGCCGCCTGAAGCAGTCTTGAACTTGTCTTCACCGTTGCCGGCGAGTGGCAGAACCTCGTACTGCCCGTAAGACAGCGACGCGTCGAGCGGACCCGCGGCGTAGCCGACGCGACCGCCGTAGTACTTCTTGCCCGCGGTGCCTTCGCCCGCAGCGACCGATGCACGGCCGTAGATGCCGCCGATGTTGCTCGGCAGGAAGTAGGCGATCTGGTTGTCGGCGCGGGTGCCGCCGCTGTTGGTGTAGGCGCCAGTCGTGCCAAGCGCCCCGCCGGTCGCAGCGGCCTGACCGTCACGCGCACGGCCGAGCGAAATGTCGAACTTGCCCGACGCGGCCAGGCCGTTGTCGCCGAACACGTCGTAGTCGGCGTAGCCGGTGTAGGTCGGCGTGTAGTCGCGGCCGAGGCGCACTTCACCGAAGTTGCCGAGCAAGCTCACGGTCGTGCGGCGGTTGAAGAATCGGCTCGAATCCGAGTTCGTGCCGCTGTCGACGTTAAAGCCTGACTCGAGCCAGAAGCCGGCCTTCAAACCACTGCCGAGGTCTTCGACACCGCGAAAGCCGATGCGGCTGGTGTTCAGGCCACCGCTGCCGAGCGACTTCAGCTTCAGGTCACCATTCTTGACATAACGCGCGTTCGCGTCGACCACGCCGAACAAGGTGACCGACGACTGCGCGTAGGCACCACCCGAGACGGCAGCGAACACTGCCAGGACTGCGAATTTTTTCATGCTCTTCCTTTGATTGGTGATGTGGACATGTCCATGTCCCGTGCCACGAGAGCGGAGGACATGGCGAACTGTAGAAAGCGCAGGCGCCGCGAGCACGCGCCGCGTGAGAACCGGCCGGGTGACGCTCGCACACCCCCCCGCGAACGGGAACAGCGCGTTTCGCAATTGCCACAACGCAGGCAGTGCGCCCACGCGACGCCAGGTTTTTATAGCGCGGGCCAACTGGCGGCAGCGCCCGGCGTGTGCCCGGCCTGCACGGGCTCGAACGCGATGACGTGGTCCATGTCGAGGCGGATGCCGATGCGCTCGCCGAGCCGGTGGTCATGGTGCGAGGGCACCATCGAGAGCACGCGTGCGCCGCTGTCGGTGCGCAGCGTGTAAAGAATCTCGGCACCGCGGAAGGCGCGCTGCTGCACGCTCGCCTGGATCGGGCTGGCGTCGTCGTGGATCACGTCGTCGGGGCGCAGCAGCACGTCGACGTGGCTGCCGATGGCAGGCGGCGCCGCCGCGCCCGGCAGCACGATCGGTGTGCTGCTGCGCACTTCGCCGAGCTCGATGCGCAGGCGCTGCGCGTCGAGCACCGTGGCTTCGACGAACACGCCCTGGCCGATGAAGTCGGCGACGAAGCGGTTCGCCGGCCGGTGGTAGAGGTTGTAGGCGCTGTCGAGTTGCTGGATGCGGCCGTCGTTCATCACCGCGATCTCGTCAGCCAACGCGAAGGCCTCGTTCTGGTCGTGCGTGACGAACACGGCGGTCGTTCCGGTGGCCTTCAGAATCGCGCGCACTTCGACCGCGAGCTGCTCGCGCAGCGCGACGTCGAGGTTCGAGAACGGCTCGTCGAGCAGCAGCAGGCGCGGCTGCGGCGCGAGCGCACGTGCGAGCGCGACGCGCTGCTGCTGGCCGCCGGAGAGCTGGTGCGGGTATCGCTCGCCCGCGCCGGCCAGGCCGACCGTCTCGAGGAGTCGCGCAGCGCGCTCGCGCGCCACGGCCGCGTCGCGCACGCCGAACGCGACGTTGCGCTCGACGCTCAGGTGCGGGAACAGCGCGTAATCCTGAAACACCATGCCGACGCGGCGCCGCTCGGGCGCCAGGTGCTCGGCGGCGCTGCTGACGACCGCGTCGTCGATGCGGATGCTGCCTTCGCTCACGCGCTCGAAGCCAGCGATGCAGCGCAGCACCGTCGTCTTGCCGCAGCCCGAGGGGCCGAGCAGGCAGCAGATCGAGCCGGGCGCGAGCGCCAGGTCGAGGCCGGCGAAGGTGTCGCGGGCCGCGTAGCGGTGGCGCAGGTTGCGCAGCGTCAGAACGGCGTCGGCATGGGGGCTCATCGGCGCCACCTTACACTGCGCGGCCATCGCTTCCCGACCCGTGACGCCCCCCCACGCCCCGCCCGCCTCCGCGCTGCCGCGCATCGGCTGGCTGACCGCGCTGACGGGGTTGATCGCGGGGCTCGTGGTGGTGCCGGTGCTGTCGGTCGGCATGAATGTATTCAGCCCCGGCACCGCCGGTACCTGGGCGCACCTCGCGGCCACGCTGCTTCCCGAGTACATCGCGACGACGCTGTGGCTGTGCGCCGGTGTCGGCTGCGGTGCGGCGCTGCTCGGCGTGGGCGCGGCCTGGCTCGTCACCCACTTCGACTTCGCGTGGCGCCGCACGTTCGAGTGGGCGCTCGTGCTGCCGCTGGCGATGCCGGCCTACGTGATGGCCTACACCTACACCGACCTGCTGCAGTTCACCGGAGCGCTGCAGGGCGCGCTGCGCGAGGCCACCGGCTGGGGCCGCGCGGACTATTGGTTTCCCGAGGTGCGCAGCCTCGGCGGCGCTATCGCGATGTTCGCGTGCGTGCTCTACCCGTATGTGTACCTGCTCGCGCGCACCGCGTTCCTCGAGCGCGGCAGCAGCCTGGTCGAAGCCGGACGCTCGCTCGGGCTCACGCCGTGGGGCGGCTTCGTGCGGGTGGCGCTGCCGATGGCGCGGCCGGCAATCGCCGCCGGCGTGGCGCTGGTGCTGATGGAGACGCTGGCCGACTACGGCACCGTCGCCTACTTCGGCGTGCAAACCTTCACGACCGGCATCTACCGCGCCTGGTTCTCGCTCGGCGACCGCGCGGCCGCGGCGCAGCTGGCGATCTGCCTGCTCGGCTTCGTGCTGCTGCTGCTCGCACTCGAGCGCGCCTCGCGCGGCAGCGCGCGCTACGGCGGCTCGGCCACGCCGCGCACGCTGTCGCGCGGCGCGCGCCTCACCGGCTGGCGCGCCGCCGCTGCGATCGGCGGGTGCCTTGTGCCGTTGCTGCTCGGCTTCGTGCTGCCCTGCGGCGTGCTGCTGCAGATGGCGCTGACGAGCGGCGATGCGCAGTTCGGCCCGCGCTTCGCGGCGCTCGCGCGCAACAGCGTCGTCGTCTCGACGCTGACCGCGGGGCTCGCCGTTGCACTCGCGCTGCTCGTCGCCTACGCGCGCCGGCTCGATCCGCGCCCGCTGTCGGGCGCCGCGCACTGGCTCGCCGGCATGGGCTACGCGCTGCCCGGCTCGGTGATCGCGGTCGGTGTGCTGATCCCGCTGGCGCGGCTCGACAACGCACTGGTGCAGTGGCTGCGCGCGAGCTTCGGCTGGGAGACCGGCCTGCTGCTCACCGGCAGCATCACCGCGCTCGTGTTCGCCTGCGTCGTGCGCTTTCTCGCGGCCGCGCTGCAGACGGTCGACTCGGCC
>JANMWQ010000471.1:0-2498 GCA_031394085.1 Rhizobacter sp.
GCCGACCCGCGGCGCGCCAGCGCTGTGCGAGCGTCGCGAGCGTCGCGGCCGAGGCGGCCTCGGCCGCGCCGACGACGAGGGCGCCAGCGCACTCCGATTCGGCGAGCGGCTCGTCCACCGCGGCCAATCGGTCGAGCACCGCCACGTCGGCTTCCGACGGGTCGGCGCCCGCCGCCTGGCGCTGCTCGAGCCTGCGACGCAGCACCGACAATTCGGCGCGGCAATCGAACACGGTGAACGGCACGCCGAGCGATTCGGCAAGGGCCGCGAACGCGGCACGTTCGGATCGGCGCAGGCATGCCGCATCGACCACGACCGGCCAACCCGCCGCGAGCGCCGCCTGCGCGACCTCCGCGAGGCGCGCATAGGTTCGCTCCGTCGTTGCCGGATCGTAGATACCGCCGGGCACGCGGTCATGCGAAGTCTCCAGCGCGCCCAGACCGAAAAAGCGCTTGCGCTCGACATCGGAGCGCACGCCGATGGCACCCACTTCTTCGAGCATCGCTTGCGCGACGAAGCTTTTGCCGGAACCCGGCAGGCCGTGCGTGATTGCCAGGCGCGCATCGGCGCCCGTTGACAAAGCCGCTGCGAGCGCCAGGTAGCGCGCCGCGCCGCCCTGCGCAGCGGAGTGCGCAGTCGAGCGCGCGCCCTGCCGCTCGCCGATGCCGATGACCCTGGCGCGCACGACAGCGCGGCAGGCCAGGTCGTAGCGCAGCGCGGGCAGCCCGGCGTAGTCGCCGCTGGCTTGCAGGTAAGCGTTGATGAAGCGAAACGCGAGCGCGTGGCGGTCGTTCGCCATCAGGTCCATCGCCAGGAACGCGATGTCGTCGAGCACGTCGATCCAGCGCAGGTCGGGATCGAACTCGATGCCGTCGAAGGCGGTCGCCTCGCCCGCGAGCTGCAGCACGTTCGCGAGGTGCAGGTCGCCGTGGCATTCGCGCACGCGGCCCGCTTGCAGGCGCGCTGCCCACAGCGGCGCGAGCCGTTGCGGCTGGGCGGAGAGCCAGGCGCGCAGCGCGGGCCAGTCGGTTTGCACGCCGGCGGCTGCGGCCGCGCCTTGCTCGGCATCGATGCCGTCGATCAGGAGTTGCACAACGTGTTGGTGGCTGGCCGCCGATCCGAACGCGCTGCCCGGCGGTGCCACCGCAGCGTCGCGGTGGAAGGTGGCGAGCGTTCGCGCCATCGCATCGATGTGTTGCGAAGTCAACGTGCCTGCGGCGAGCATCTCGCTCCACAACGCGCCATCGGGAAAGCGGCGCATCTGCACCGCGACATCGAGCACCTGCCCATCGCCACCGAAGCGAGGGCCGTCGGCGCTGTCGCACACGTCCACCACGCCGAGGTAGATCAACGGTGCGAGGCGCCGGTTCAGGCGCAGTTCCTCGGCGCAAAACTGGCGCCGCAGCGCCAGCGTGGAAAAGTCGAGAAACGGCAAGTGCAGCGGCTTCTTGAACTTGTAGGCCAGCGACCCGGTGAGCAGCACCCAGGAGATGTGGGTTTCGACCAGCCGCACCGGCACGGTCTCGCTGGCCTGGAGCGACGCCCGCAAAGCCTCGACTCGCCGCCGCGCCTGCGCCATCGCCATCGAGTCGGTTTGCATTTCAACGCCAGTCATCGCCCGACCCTACACCCGCACCGCGGTGCGGTCTGTGCGACCGACAACGTCGTCACGGCCGCTTGCCTGTGCGCGGCAACGCACAGACCGAACCGCGCTGCAGACGCATCGTCACGATTCCGGATGCCGACTCAGGTGCCGGCACCGAGGACACATTGCCATGCAAGCACTCGTCTACAACGGCCCCGGCCGCAAGAACGTCGAAGACCGCGCCAAGCCCGTCATCCAAGCGACGGGCGACGCGATCGTGCGGATCACGAAGACCACGATCTGCGGCACCGACCTGCACATCCTGAAGGGCGACGTGGCCACCTGCCAGCCCGGCACGGTGCTCGGCCACGAGGGCGTCGGCATCGTCGACGAGGTCGGCGCGGGCGTCACGAGCTTCAAGCCCGGTGACCGTGTGCTCATCTCGTGCATCACCGCGTGCGGTCGCTGCGAGCCGTGTCGCAAGGGCATGTATTCGCACTGCACGACCGGCGGCTGGATTCTGGGCAACCGCATCGACGGCACCCAGGCCGAGTTCGTGCGCATCCCGCACGCCGACACCAGCCTGTACCCGATCCCGGCCGGCGCCGACGAAGAAGCGCTGGTCATGCTCAGCGACATCCTGCCCACCGGCTTCGAGTGCGGCGTGCTCAACGGCAAGGTGCAACCGGGCTCGACCATCGCGATCGTCGGCTCCGGCCCGATCGGGCTGGCGGCCTTGCTGACAGCGCAGTTCTACGCGCCGTCCGAGATCATCATGATCGACCTCGACGACAACCGACTGGCCGTCGGCAAGCGCTTCGGTGCGACCGCCACGGTCAACAGTGCGGCCGGCGATGCGGCGCAACAGGTGATGAAGCTGACCGACGGCCGCGGCGTCGATACCGCGATCGAG
>JANMWQ010000690.1:0-3007 GCA_031394085.1 Rhizobacter sp.
GAGGTGGGTCGCCATCGGATTCACCAACTTGATCGGGTCGGCGTTGCCCGCAAGCTCGTGCTCCCAGCGCGCATCGACGAAGCTGAAGTTGATCGTCTCCTGGTAGTCGAGCGCGGCCATCTGGTGGCGCAGCGCATCGAGGCCGCGCTGCGACTCGCTGGCCACGCGTGGCGTCAGCGCAGCGAATGGCGCCGTCGTCGGCAGGTTTTCGTAGCCGACGATGCGGATCACTTCCTCGATCAGGTCTTCTTCGATCTTCAGGTCGAAGCGCCAGCTCGGCGGCGTGACCGTGATCGCGCCCGGCACGCTCGTGAACGCGAAGCCGAGGCGCTGCATCACGCCTTCGCATTGCGCTTGCGTAATCGGCATGCCGATGACCTTCACGGCGCGCTCGACGCGCAAGGTGACCGGCTTCGCTTCGGGCAAGCTCAGCACCTGATCGTCCATCGCGCCCGCTTCGCCCCCGCAGATGTCGATGATCAGTTGCGTGATGCGCTCGATGTGCTCCACGGTCGACGCGGGGTCGACCCCGCGCTCGAAACGATGGCCCGCGTCGGTCGAGAAGTTGAAACGGCGCGAACGGCCGGCCACCGCTTCGGGCCACCAGAACGCGGCCTCGACGTAGACGTTCTTCGTGTCGTCGGACACGGCCGTCGCATCACCGCCCTTGATGCCGGCGAGCGACTCGACTCCCTGCGAATCAGCGATCACGCCGACTCGCTCGTCGACCGTGATCGTCGTGCCGTTCAGCAGCTTCAGCGACTCGCCGGGCTTGCCCCAACGAACGACCAGGCCGTCGTGGATCTTGTCGAGGTCGAAGATGTGCGTCGGCCGGCCGTACTCGAACATCACGTAGTTCGAGATGTCGACCAGCGCAGTCACCGAGCGCTGGCCGCAGCGCGCGAGGCGGTCGACCATCCACGCGGGGGTCGTTGCCTTCGTGTTCACATTCTTGATGATGCGGCCCGAAAAGCGACCGCAGAGTTCGGGCGCCTCGACCTTCACCGGCAGCTTGTCGGCAAAGCTCACCTTCACGGGCGTGAACGCCGGCTGCGCAAGCGGCGCGCCGGTCAATGCCGACAGCTCACGCGCCACGCCGTAGACGCTCAGGCAATGCGCGAGGTTCGGCGTCAGCTTCAGCGTCAGCAGCGTGTCGTCGAGCTTCAGATGCTCGCGAATGTTCTGGCCAACGACCGCGTCTTCATCCAGGATCAACAAGCCGCCATGGTCCTCCGACAGCTTCAGCTCGTGCGCCGAGCACAACATGCCTTCGCTCTCGACACCGCGCAGCTGCCCGAGCTTGATCGCAAACGGCGGTTTGCCCTCTTCCGCCGGTGGCAATTCGGCGCCGACCAGCGCGCATGGCACCTTGATTCCGGCGCGCACGTTCGGCGCGCCGCAGACGATGTTCAGGATCCGGTCGATGCCTGCGTTGACCTGGCAGACGTTCAACCGATCGGCATTCGGATGGCGCGTGACCGACAGCACCTCGCCGACCACGACGCCGTGGAATGGCGGTGCAGCGAGGCGCGCGTCTTCGACCTCCATGCCCGCCATCGTCAGCGTGTCGGCCAGCACCTCGCTGGAGATCGGCGGATTGCAGAACTCGCACAACCAGGACTCGGGGAATTGCATGTCGTTCTCGACTCGTCAGTGAACGTTGAAACCGTGCGTTGAAACCATGTCAGTTGAACTGCGCCAGGAAGCGCAAGTCGCCTTCGAAGAACGCACGCAGGTCGCTGATGCCGTAACGCAGCATCGCGAGCCGGTCGATGCCCGAACCGAACGCGAAGCCGATGTAGCGTTCGGCGTCGAGCCCCATGTTGCGCACGACGTTCGGGTGGACCTGGCCCGAGCCCGAGACTTCGAGCCACTTGCCTTCGAGCGGGCCGCGCTCGAACATGATGTCGATCTCGGCGCTCGGCTCGGTGAACGGAAAATAGCTGGGGCGAAAGCGCAGCTTCAGCGCGGTGGTCTCGAAGAAGGTCTGGATGAACTCGAGGTACATCACCTTCAGGTCCTTGAAGCTCACGTTCTCGCCAATCCACAGGCCTTCGACCTGATGGAACATCGGCGAGTGCGTCGCGTCACTGTCGACGCGGAAGGTGCGGCCCGGCACGATCACGCGGATGTCGGGCATCGTCGATTGACCGGCGTACTTTTTCGCATGCGCCTGCGCGTAACGCACCTGCATCGGCGAGGTGTGCGGGCGCAGATTCAGGTACGCGCCGTTCGCATCTTTGATGTCGACATAGAACGTGTCCTGCATCGAACGAGCGGGATGGTTCTCCGGGTTGTTCAGTGCGGTGAAGCTGTACCAGTCGGTCTCGATCTCGGGGCCGTCGGCCACGTCGAAACCCATCGATCCGAAGATCGCCTCGATGCGCTCGCGAGCGCGCGAGATCGGGTGCAGGCCGCCGCCGGCGCCACGCTTGCGGCCGGGCAGGCTCACGTCGAGCGCTTCGGCCTGAAGCTGGGTTTGCAGTTCGACCTCGGCGAGCGCATCGCGGCGCGCGTTCAGTGCGGCCTCGATCTGCGTCTTCGCGGCGTTGACCAGCGCGCCACGGGTCTTCTTGTCGTCGGCCGACATGGCCGCGAGCGCCTTCAGCTGCTCGGTGATGCGTCCGGTCTTGCCGAGATAGCGTGCCTTGGCATTCTCGAGATCGGCGGGCGAGTTCGCACCCGCAAAGTCGTCTCGCGCTTCTTGCACCAACGGGCTGAGGTCGTTCATCGGATCACTGCTGCTGCGCAAATAAAAAAGGCCGAACACGAGGCCGGCCTTGAGAAGCTCGCCCGACCGATGTCGCCACCGGCCGGGCTTGCCGCGAGGCGCAGCGCGCGAGCACTGCGCCGGGGCGACATCAGACGAGCTGGGCCTTCACCTTCTCGACGATGCTGGCAAACGCTGCCGGATCGTGGATGGCCATGTCGGAGAGAACCTTGCGGTCGATCTCGATCGACAGCTTCTTCAAGCCGGCCATGAACTTGCTGTAGGTGACGCCGTGGC
>JANMWQ010000491.1:0-2094 GCA_031394085.1 Rhizobacter sp.
CGCCGGTCAGACCCAGGGCAACGAATAGGTCTTGGTTCGAGCCGGTTCGTGCACATCGCCGACGACAAGCCGCAGGCGGTCGCGGTGGGCGAGCTCAACGCCGATCCGCATCGCCTCGCGGCGCGACGCTGTGGCGGCGTATCTGGCACTCAAGCAATTCCTCGGGATGCGGTGGAGGTGGCTTCCGTCACACGATCAGCATCGCCCGAAAGTCGTTCACGTTGGTGAAGGTCGGGCCGGTCGAGACCAGGTCGCCGAGCGGCGCGAAAAAGTTGTAGGCGTCGTTGTGGTCCAGGAACGCCTGCGGGTTCAGGCCGAGGGCCGCAGCGCGCGCCAGCGTGTCGGGCGAGACGACCGCACCGGCGTTGTCCTCGATGCCGTCGATGCCGTCGGTGTCACCAGCCAACACGTGCACGCCGGCCTCGCCCTGCAACGCGATCGCCGTGCTCAGCAAGAACTCCGACGCACGCCCGCCGCGCCCGCCTTTGGCGGCGACCGTCACGGTCGTCTCGCCGCCCGACAACACCACACACGGTTTCGCGAACGGCTGGCCGTGGCGCGCCACGTAGCGCGCCAGCGCCGCATGCACCTTGCCGACGTCGCGCGATTCGCCTTCGATCTCGTCGCTCAGCACGTGCGCGGCGATGCCCGCCGAACGGGCGAGCGACGCGGCGGCGTCGAGCGATTGCCGCGGGGTGGAGACCATGTGGACTTCATGTCCTTTGAAGCAGGCATCGCCATGTTTCGGGGTCTCGAACGCGCCGCTTTCCAAGCCTTCGCGCGCGGCCGCGGGGATCTCGATGCCGTAGCGCGCGAGGATGCGCAGCGCATCGGCACAGGTGGTCGAGTCGGGCACAGTCGGCCCGCTGCCGATCACCTGCGGCGAATCGCCCGGCACGTCGCTGATCAGCAGCGTGACCACGCGCGCCGGCGCGCAGCGCGCGGCGAGCCGGCCGCCCTTGATGGCCGACAAGTGCTTGCGCACACAGTTCATCTCGTCGATCGCCGCACCGCTTTTGAGAAGGGCCTTGTTCACCGCCTGCTTCTCGTCGAGCGTGAGGCCTTGCGCCGGCAGCGCAAGCAAGGCCGAGGCGCCGCCCGAGACCAGGAACAGCACGAGGTCGTCGGCCGTCAGGCCCTGCGCCAGATCGGCGATGCGGCGCGCGGCGCGCCGGCCCGCTTCGTCGGGCACCGGGTGCGCGGCTTCGACGACTTCGATGCGGCCGGGCTTGTCTTTGTAGGCGGGCGGCACGTGGCCGTAGCGCGTGACCACGAGGCCAGACAGCGGCGCCTCCGCAGGCCACAGCCCGGCCACCGCCGCGGCCATCGAGCCGCCGGCCTTGCCGGCACCGAGCACCAGCGTGCGCCCTTTCGGCGGTTTCGGCAGCAAGGCCGCGAGCGCCGGCCCCGGCACCGCACACGCGATCGCGGCATCGAACAATGCACGCAGAAAACCGCGCGGGTCGGAGTGGGGGGACGGAATGCTCATGCGAAATTATGTTGGAGTCGTGGCGCATCCATCAGGGTTTTGCTCCCTCTCCCTCTGGGAGAGGGATGGGGTGAGGGCGCGTCAGCGGCCACCGTGCCCCGTTCAGCCCCTCACCCCAACCCTCTCCCCAGAGGGGCGAGGGAGCAACTCGAGAGGCGTCGCGTCAACCCGCTGCATCAGGCATCACCGCGTGATCGGCCATCAACTCCAGCGCCTTCACGAGCGCTGAGTGGTCGAGGTTCTGCATGCCGTTGGCCGCGCACACCTGCATCAGCTGCGCGGCACCCGCCGTCTGCGGCAACGCGACGCCGAGCGCCCGCGCGCCGGCGAGCGCGAGGTTCAGGTCTTTCTGATGCAAGCCGATGCGAAAGCCCGGCGCGAAGCTGCGCTTGACCATGCGCTCGCCGTGCACTTCGAGAATGCGCGACGCCGCGAAGCCGCCCATCAGCGCCGCGCGCACCCGGGCCGGGTCGGCACCGGCCTTGCTCGCGAACACCAGCGCCTCGGCGACCGCCGCGATGTTGAGCGCGACGATGATCTGGTTCGCGACCTTGCAGGTCTGCCCGTCGCCATTGCCGCCGACCAGCGTGATGTTCTTGCCCATC
>JANMWQ010000514.1:0-4895 GCA_031394085.1 Rhizobacter sp.
GCGGTCGCCCATCACGGCTTCGTTCGTCGTGTCCTGCAGGTTGCGCCAGTCGCGGCCTTTTTGGGCTTGCAGCCACGCGGCGGTGTTTGCGAGGCCGTCGCGCATCTCGGCGATCGGCACCAGGCCCGAGCGCGTGGCCAACACGTCGCCCCAGAACTGCGTCTGGCCTTCGTACAGCCACAGCAGCGAATCCTGCATCGGCGTGTTGGTGTGGGGCGTCAACAGGTCGGCCGGGCGGCGGAACTTGCCGTTCCACGAATGCGTGTACTCGTGCGCCAGCAGGTCGCGGCCGACCGATGACTTGGCCCACTCCTTGAAATAACCCGGCTTCACGCCGTTTTCGCTCGACTGGTGGTGTTCCAGCCCGATCCCGCCGAATGGCTCGCTGATCGCGAGCAGGAAGTCGTAGTGCGCATAGTGGCGCGCGCCGAAAAGCTTGTCGGCTTGCGTCACCAGCGCGCGGTGCGCGGCCAACTGCTCGGGCGTGATCTTGATTTCGTCGGGGTTGTCGCCCATCACGTTCATGAACACCGGCGTGCGGCCGTTCGCGCCCGCCTCAGGGTCGAGGTCGACGCGCACCATGTGCTTGCCGGCAAACACCGGCGAGTCGATCAGCGTTTCGACGCTGACCGGCTCGAAGTCGGTCGTTGCGCCCTTCTGCGTGCCGACACCGAGCGCGCTGCCCTGCTGCCAGCCCTCGGGCAGGCGCAGGCTGGGCTTGACGGTGATGCGGCTGTCGGCGTAACCCGCCGGGTACAGCAGCACCGCGTTCCACTGCACGTTCAGCATCTCGGGCGTCACGACGACCCGGCCGCTCTCGCTGTTGACCGGCGAGAGCTGCTGGAACTCGATGTCGAGCCTGCTCGCACCGGCCGGCACGTCGAGCATGAACGCGTACACGTCGAGCGGATCGCGCTTCCACGCGAGTGGCTTGCCGCCGGCGCTGAACTTCAACCCGGCGAGTTCGCCGATGCGGCCGGTCGGGCCGTGGTTGCCGGGCAGCCACTGCGGGTAGTGCAGCCGCAGCGGGCCGGGCACGACCGGCACGGTTTCGCGGACGCGGAAGATGCGCCGGTCGAGATCGGTCGCGTCGACTTGCAGGGTCAGTGTGCCGGGGTAGGGCGTGTCGGTGGGGGCTTGGGGTGCCTGGGCATTGATCGAGGTGTGGATCAGCAGGCCGAGTGCGGCAGCGCTCGTGACGCGGCCGAAAAGCGGGAGATGCAAAGTCATCGGGAGGGTGGGGTCAGCGGCGCAGTGCGCGGAGCCGCGACGATACGGCATCGAGCGCCGGCAGCCTTCGCTACAGTCGCCGGCAGGGAGACATGCGATGCCACAAGAAGACATTCACGCGCCGATGGCCTGCACTGTGGTCGAGGTGCCGGTCGCGGTTGGCCAGGTCGTGCGCGCCGGCCAGACGCTGGTTGTCATCGAGGCGATGAAGATGGAGCACGAGATTCGCGCCGAGGCCGATGCGCAGGTGCTCAGCGTGGGCGTTCGCGTGGGTGAAGTCGTGGCCGAGGGCGATCTGTTGATGCGGCTCGGCGCGGCCGTGCTTGCCGAGCCTGCGGCCGACCTCGAATCGCCGTTCGCCCCCGCGCCGACTGCCGCCGGCCCGCGCGCCGACCTGCAAGAAGTGCTGACGCGCCACGCTTTCACGCTCGACGCCCAGCGCCCCGGAGCGGTCGACAAGCGCCATGCGTCGGGCCTGCGCACGGCGCGCGAGAACCTCGCCGACCTGTGCGATGCCGGCAGCTTCATCGAGTACGGCGCGCTTGCCGTCGCCGCGCAGCGCACGCGCCGCAGCGAGGCCGACCTGATCGCCAACACGCCGGCCGACGGCATGGTCACCGGCATCGGCAGCATCAATGGCGCGCTGTTCGGCGACGAACAGGCGGGTGCTCAAAAGACGCGCTGCGTCGTGATGGCCTACGACGCGACCGTGCTCGCCGGCACGCAGGGCATGCGCAACCACCAGAAGACCGACCGCATGCTCGGCATCGCGCTGGCGCAGAAGCTGCCGGTCGTGCTGTTCGCCGAGGGTGGCGGTGGGCGGCCGGGCGATGTCGATATGCCCATCGTCGCCGGCCTGCATGTGCGCAGCTTCGCGAGCTATGCGCGGCTCAGCGGGCAGGTGCCGGTCGTCGGCATCGTCGCCGGCCGCTGCTTCGCCGGCAACGCCGCGCTGCTCGGCTGCAGCGACGTGATCATCGCGACGCAGCGCAGCAACATCGGCATGGGCGGGCCGGCGATGGTGGAGGGCGGCGGGCTCGGCGTGTTCACGCCGGAGCAGATCGGCCCGAGCGACGTGCAATCGGTCAACGGCGTGATCGACCTGCTGGTCGGCGACGAAGCCGCGGCGGTCGCGGCGGCGCGGCAGTACCTGGCGTACTTTCAGGGCGCGACGACCGAGTGGTCGGCCGCCGACCCGGTGCTGCTGCGCGAGGCCCTGCCCGAAAGCCGGGTGCGCGCCTACGACATGCGCGCGGTCATGCGGCTGGTGGCCGACACCGGCTCGCTGCTCGAATTGCGCGCAGAGTTCGGCATCGGCATCTTCACCGCGCTGGCGCGCATCGAAGGCAAGCCGGTCGGCCTGATCGCGAGCAACCCGGCGCACCTCGGCGGCGCGATCGACGCCGACGCCGCCGACAAGGCCGCGCGCTTCATGCAGTTGTGCAACGCGCACGGTTTGCCGCTGGTCTCGCTCGTCGACACGCCCGGCTTCATGGTCGGGCCCGAGACCGAGGCGCAGGCGCAGGTGCGGCACGTGAGCCGCATGTTCGTCGCCGCGGCGCATCTGCGCGTGCCGTTCTTCGCGGTCGTGCTGCGCAAGGGTTACGGGCTGGGCGCGATGGCGATGACCGGTGGCGGTTTTCACGAGCCGGTGTTCACGGTCGCGTGGCCGAGCGGCGAGTTCGGCGCGATGGGCCTCGAAGGCGCGGTGCGGTTGGGTTATCGCAAGGAGCTCGAAGCCGTGCCGACGGGGCCGGAGCGCGAGGCGCTGTTCGAGCGCCATGTCGACGCGCACTACGCCCAAGGCAAGGCGATCAACATGGCCGCCACGCTCGAGATCGACGCCGTGATCGACCCGGCCACGACACGCGCCTGGTTGTCGCGCGGGCTCGCCTCGGCGCGTGTCGGCGAGGCTGCGCGGCCTGGCGTCGACCCCTGGTGAGGCGGGCGCTTCGCGTCAGGCAATGTGACGGCAGAATCGCGCGATGAACTCCGCCGCTGCTGACCAGTTCACCGCCGACCGGCCGCCGGCCGTGCGCCACCTGCGCCAAGTGCTGTTGTGGCCGCTGCGCCTGATGCCGATGAAGCGCAGCGCCGGGCGCGCGCGGTCGACCCCGTGGCAGGCGCTGCGCGATCTCGGTGACGCCTCGCCGTGGCGCGAGGTGATCGACGAATACACCGGCGGCAGCGGCCGCTTTCAGGAGCGCCACTACAACGAGTTCGTGACCTTCCTGCCCTACGTTCAGCGCTTTCTGTATGGCGAGGGCCGCAAGGCCCACGGGCCGCCCGGTGGCCCGTCCGAGGCCAGGGCGGGCGACCGCGATGCCGATGCGCCGATGCGTGTCTTTCGTCGCGCAGACATCGCCCACGTGCGCGTCGTCGCGCGGCCGGGCGACACGCCGGTCACGCTCGACGTGTTCCACGTCGATCTGTACTTCTTCTACGACGTCGACGTGGTGCTGCTCAACGTCGAAGTCGGCGCGAACGACCTGACGCTCGACCAGGCGCAGGAGCAGCTCTACCGCTTCGGCCGCGGCTACCCGGCGGGCTGGGACGCGAGCGGCAACGCGCTGCACTCGATGGCGAGCGTGGAGTGGCTCGATGCGGCTGGCGTGGTGATGGCGAGCTCCGATTCGCAGCAGCGCGAGCTCTTCATGGCGCACGTGGCCGAGCACCGTGCGCCGCGCACCGCGGCGCATTGGGCCTTCATGCTCCGACCGCTGGTGGCCGACCACGCCGATGAGCCCGGCGAGCTGCGCTACCGGCAGATCGAGTACTACCGCATGCCGCTGATGGGCTACCTCGCGCTCGACGATCCGCGCGCGCTGAGCCGCAACGATTTCATCCGGCTCGGCCTGGTCACGGGCGCGGGCGGCAGCGACAACGGCAGCCTGACCGACGACGCGTCGCCGGGTGCTACCCAAGCGGGCATGCCGCTGGACGGGCAGGGCGGTGGCGCGTCGCCCTACAGCGCCGAGCACCTCGCCGACTTCGAACAGCGCTATTGCTACGACCGCTTCTGGGCCAACGCCGGCGCCGCGCCGAACACGCGCTACCTGTGCAGCGGCCACGCGCTGATCGTGATCGGCGACGCGCACTCGCCGTTCTACGGCTGCCGCGAACGGGGTGTGCTGGCGCAGTTTCGCCACCAGCACTTCCTGCTGTTCCTGATCGCGCATTTTCAAAAGGCCGCGCTGCTGATGCAGTCCGATCGGCTCGTCGAAGCGCTGAAGAACCTCGACGTGGGCGATGCCGACAGCGTGCGCGCGTTCAAGCGCTCGATCCGCAGCGGCTTCGAGAGCTTTCTGCGCTTCACGCACCGCTACTGGTTCCACGAGGTCTCCGAGCAGGCGCAGGTGCGCGCGCTGTTTCACCTGTGCGCCACGCACCTGCAGATCGACCCGCTGTACGACGAAGTCAAGGTGCGCATCGCCGACATGAACACCTACCTCGACGCCGACAGCCTGCGCCGCCAGGCCAACACGGTGGTGCGGCTCACGGTCGTCACGATCCTCGGGCTGATCGGCACCGTGACGACCGGCTTCCTCGGCATGAACCTGATCGCCGAGGCCGATGCGCCGCGGAGTGTGAAGCTCGTCTATTTCATGACCGTGTTCGGATTCACCGCGCTGCTGACCCTCTACACGATGAGCAAGTCGAAGGGC
>JANMWQ010000551.1:0-1695 GCA_031394085.1 Rhizobacter sp.
CTCGATTGGCGCACATCGGCGAGGTAGCGGCAGCCGGTCGGGCCCTTGACGGCCAGGCGGCCGACCGTGCCGCGCGGCGCCTCGTCGCCTTGTGCGTCCATCACGCAGGCGCGGTAGCCGGGGATCGCGACGCCGGTCGCGCCGGCGCGTGCGTTCGCCTCGTCGGCCGAGATGAAGATGTGCAGCATCTCGGTCGCGCCGATGCCGTCGATGATCTCGATGCCGGTCGCGTCACGCCAGAGCTGGCGCGTGGCCGCGGGCAAGGCCTCGCCAGCGGCCACGCACTTGCGCAGCGGGCCGCCGAGCGGCACAGAGAGCTTGCGTTCGCTCGCCGCCGCGGCCATCGCGCGGTACGAGGTCGGCGCGGTGAACAGCACGGTCGCGCCGAATTGGCCGATCGCGTCGAGCAAGTCGGGCGGCGAGGCCTTCTCCAGCAGCACCGCTTCCGCGCCGACGCTCATCGGGAACAGCGTGAGCCCGCCGAGCCCGAACGTGAACGCGAGCGGCGGGCTGCCGATGAACACATCGTCGGCCGTCGCGTGCAGCACGTGCGGCGGAAAGCAGGCGCAGCTCGCCATCACGTCGCGGTGAAAGTGCATCGTCGCCTTCGGCTGGCCGGAGGTGCCGGAGGTGAACGCGAGCAGGCAGGTGTCGTCGGCGGCGGTCGCGACGTTGTCGAAACGATCGGGCTGGCGCGCCATGTGGGCTTCGAGCCCATCGGCCGAGGCATCGTCGAAGCACAGCGTGTGCGCGAGGCGCGGATGCTGCACCGCGGCCTCGGCGAGCTCGTCGCGCAACGCCAGGTCGCACAGCGCGTGCGTGACCTCACCCTTCTCGATGATCTGGCCGAGTTCCTTCGCGCGCAGCAGCGGCATGGTGCCGACCGCGATCGCGCCGGCCTTCATCACCGCGAACCAGCACGCGACGAGCATCGGCTTGTTCGCGGCGCGCAGCAGCACGCGGTTGCCGGGGACGAGGCCGAGGTCGTGCACGAGCACGTTGGCGATGCGGTTCGCCTGGCGCTGCAGGTCGGCGTAGGTCCAGCGCAGGCCGCCGGGCGCGCGCAGGCAGGCACGCTCACCGTGGCCTTGCGTGATGTGACGATCGAGCAACTCGCTCGCGCAGTTCAGTCGGTCGGGAAACTGCAGCTCGGGCAACTCGAAGATGAACTCCGGCTGTTGGTCAGCCGGCGGCAGGTGATCTCGCGCGAAGGTATCGATGTGCGCGCTGTCAGCCATGGCCGCCCTCCTTCATCGTCAGAACGCCGCGATGCCCGTGATCGCGCGCCCCAGGATCAACGCGTGCACATCGTGCGTGACATCGTATGTGTTGACCACTTCGAGGTTCACCAGATGGCGCGCGATGCCGAACTCGTCGCTGATGCCGTTGCCGCCGAGCATGTCGCGCGCGGTGCGGGCGATGTCGAGGCTCTTGCCGCAGGAGTTGCGCTTCATGATCGAGGTGATCTCGACAGACGCCGTGCCTTCGTCTTTCATGCGGCCGAGCCGCAGGCAACCCTGCAGGCCGAGCGTGATCTCGGTCTGCATGTCGGCCAGCTTCTTCTGGATCAGCTGGGTGGCGGCCAGCGGCCTGCCGAACTGCTTGCGGTCCAGCGTGTACTGGCGCGCCTTGTGGAAGCAGTCTTCGGCCGCGCCGAGTGCGCCCCACGCGATGCCGTAGCGCGCGCTGTTCAGG
>JANMWQ010000558.1:0-3184 GCA_031394085.1 Rhizobacter sp.
GGGTTGTTGCGCAGCGCGTTCTGCAGATCGCCCAATGGCGCGCTGCCGGGCCAGTCACGCCACGTCACCTTCAGCGCGCGCATCGCGGCATCGGCCTGCTCCTCGCGCTCGGCGACGATGCCGACGAAATCGCGGATCACCACCACCGCGCGAATCCCGGCAATGTGCGCGATCGAGCTTTCGTCGACCGACTCCAGCGTGTTGCCGACGAAATCACCCGCGTCGACGCCCGCATACGGCGGCCGCACGACGCGCCCGTGCAGCATGCCGGGCAGCCGCTTGTCGTGCACGAAAACTTCGTCGCCGCGCACCTTCGCGGGAATGTCGACGCGCGGCGGCGAGGTGCCGACGACGCGGTAGTTGTCAGGTGACTTCAGCGGCGCCTCGTGCGTCAGCATCAGCGCGACACGCCGGCCGGCGAGCTTCTCGTGCACCCCGGCGCCGGGCTGTGCGGCCAGCCACGCACGCGCCTGCGCCGCCGCCCGGCGCAGCGGGTCGGCGTGCACCTGGATCGACGCGCTCGCGATCGTCGCGCCCTGGTTCGGCGCGACCCCCGTGCTGCCGAGGATCACGTTGACGGCGTCGAGCGCGACCTCGAGTTCCTCCGCGACGATTTGCGCGAGCGCGGTGCGGATGCCGGTGCCGAGGTCGACGTGACCGTGCAGCGCAGTAACGCTGCCGTCGTCCCACACCGCGATCAGCGGCTCGTCGCCCTCGGCCGGGTTCGACGGCACCGTGGCCGGCTGGCCTTGCGCCGGCAAGCCGGCCGGCGGTGGCGGGCGCGAGACGAGCAGCACGCCGGTGGCTGCGCGCAGATCGGCGCGCGAGTGCGGCGTGTCGGCGCGCCGGCTCGTCATCCGCGCTGCGCCATCAACACGGCCGCGCGCTGCACCGCCTGCAGGATCTCGAGGTGCGCGCCGCAGCGGCACAGGTTGTGCGCGAGCGCGTCGCGCGCTTGCTGCTCGGTCGGCTGCGGAAAGCGCTTCAGCAGCGCGACGGTGCCGACGATCATGCCGTTCAGGCAGTAGCCGCATTGCGCCGCCTGGCAGTCGATGAAGGCTTGCTGCACGGGGTGCAACGCACCGCCGTCATTGGCCAGACCCGCCAGACCCGCCAGCCCTTCGAGCGTCGTGATCTCGCGGCCCTCGACGCCGCCGACCGGGATCACGCAGGCCCGGGCCTCGATGCCGTCGACGAACACCGCGCAAGCACCGCACTCGCCGAGGCCGCAGCCGTACTTGGGGCCGTTCAACCCGAGGTCGTTGCGCAGGATGCTGAGCAACGGCGCATCGTGCGGCACGGCCAGCGCATGCGGCCGGCCATTCACGACGATGGCGATCGCGCCAGCCCTCGCGCCGAGGTTCACGCCGGCACGCGCGCTCGGCGCATCACCTGAGCTTGTGGTCTTCACGTTTCGCGTCGGCCATCGCCTCGGGCTCGAGCTCTTCGGCAGCGCGGTTGAGCCACACGAACAGGCCCCACGCGGCCAGCAGCAGCGCGGTCGCGGCGAGCAGGCTGGCGGCGTAGGGCAGTTGCGCCGGGTCTTCGTGCAGCGCCTTGAAGGTCGCGACCAGCCCCTCGATCGCCAGCGCGACGATCACGACGACGAAGAACCGCGACAGGAAACGCCGCACCCGCGTCGGCGCGCTGATGTCGGCGTCGCGCACGACCTCTTCCTCGACGATTGTCTCGGCGATCTGCAGCGCCACCACCGCCGCGGCCAGCAGGCCGACCGCCTCGATGATGGCCTGCGCCGCAGCGCCGTCGAGGCCGGCCGCGAACGCCAGCCAGCCGGTGCGCCCGGCGATGGCGATCAACATCAGCGCGGCGACGGCGAACAGCGCCGCCATCAGCAGGTGGATGAGCTGGAACAGCCGCGTCAGCAGTTTGATGCCCGGGGCGGCGTCGCTCGACCGGGAGGCGCCCGGCGGCACAGGTTCGCCTCGCTGCGGCCTCACGCGAGGTCGCTCGACTGGATGCGCCGCACGCCCTTGGCCGTCATCTGCTTCCAGGCCGCAGCGAGCGAACCGTTCAGGTCGATGGCCCGCGTCGCGTCTTCGATCACGTAGACGGTGAAGCCGGCCTTGCGCGCGTCCATCGCGGTCCAGGCGACGCAGAAGTCGGTGGCCAGGCCGGTGATGTAGAGCGTCTTGATGCCGCGCTGCTTCAGGTAGCCGGCCAGCCCGGTGGCGGTCTTGTGATCGGCTTCGTCGAAGGCGGAGTAGCTGTCCATCTCCTGGTGGAAGCCCTTGCGGATGATGATCTGCGCGGTCGGCAATTTCAGGTCTTTGTGCAGCGCGGCGTCTTCGGTGCCTTGCACGCAGTGGTCGGGCCAGAGCACCTGCGTGCCGTAGGCGAGCTTCGTGGTCTCGAACGGCTTCTTGCCGGGGTAGGTGCTCGCGAACGACGCGTGGCCGGGCGTGTGCCAGTCTTGCGTGACGACGATGTTGCCGAAGCTGGCCGAGAGCTTGTTGATGACCGGCACGACGGCCTCGCCGTCCTTGACCGGCAGCGTGCCGCCAGTGACGAAGCAGTTCTGCACGTCGACGACGACGAGCGCGCTCTTCGCATCGGGCTTGGGCTTCGCGGCGGCGAACGACAGGCCGGTGGCAACCAGGCCCGCGACGCCGGCGAGCGTCTTCAACAGGGTTCTGCGTGGGTGGGTGTTCATCGGCAAGCCTCCGGTGGAAAAATGAATGATCAGACGCTGAGGTACGCGCGCCGCACGTCGTCGTAGGTCGCGAGGTCGGCCATCGAGGCCTGGTAGCGGATCTGGCCTTTCTCGAGCACGTAGGCCCGGTCGGACACCAGCTCCGCGAAATGCATGTTCTGCTCCGACAGCAAGATGCTGACACCCTGCGCCTTGAGCTCGAGAATCATCTGCACCATCTGCTCGACGATGACCGGCGCCACGCCCTCGCTCGGCTCGTCGAGCAGCACGACATACGGGTTGCCCATCAGCGTGCGCGCCACGGTCAGCATCTGCTGCTCGCCGCCGCTCATCCGGCCGCCGTGGCGGTCGGGCATCTCGCCGAGGTTGGGAAAGAGCTTGAACAACTTCTCCGCGGTCCACAGCGGCGCAGCCGTACCGTCGGCCCACTCGCGCGCGGGCTGCCTGCCGACTTCGAGGTTTTCCATCACGGTGAGGTCGGCGAAGACGCGGCGGTCCTCGGGCACGTAGCCG
>JANMWQ010000579.1:0-6624 GCA_031394085.1 Rhizobacter sp.
GTCGAGGCGGCGATCCAGGCGAGTCTCTATCGGCTGATGGAAGGCAAAACCGTCGTTGCGATCGCGCACCGCCTGTCGACCATCGCCGCGATGGACCGCCTGATCGTGCTCGACCAGGGCCGCATCGTCGAGCAGGGCGACCACCGCAGCCTGCTCGCGCAAGGCGGGCTCTATGCGCGGCTGTGGGCGCACCAGAGCGGCGGGTTTTTGGGTGAGGAAGACGATGAGGCCGAGCCGGCGCTGGCTGCGCGCTGACCGCTTCGGCTGGGCCGTTGCGTCGAAGGGTGGAAGTAGAAGTGCGCGAACCCGAGTGATTCCGCGCCACCGGCGACAACGCCGAACAGGTTGAACACAGGGTCGACAAGGCGTGAGTAGCTGAGCCAATGTTGCTCCGGGAGAAACCCTTCGGCTTGCTTGCCCGAGTACTCCAGCCACATGGTCTTCCACTCTGTGGAAGGCAGACGCGCGACCTCAATCGGAAAAATCCGGATGCTCACAACGGGACCACTGACCTCTACGCTACCACCTCGATGTATGCAACCCGGCTGGCTCCGTCCGGCACTGGCATTCCATCTTCGCGCAGCCCTTCGACGTGGAAGACGATGGCCTCGCGGATTTCGGCCTCGACTTCGGCGACGGTTTCGCCTGTGGCGACGCAGCCCGGAAGGTCGGGAACATACGCCGAATAGTTGCCTTCAGCTTTCTCAATGACGATGGCGTAGCGCATAGGACCTCACGATTTGAAACCAGCCTGCTTCTGGATACTGTTGAGTGTGCCGGGCGCCAGATCGTCGCTCGGTTTGCCAGGAACAGTGACGCGACCAGGCTTGCTCGCGTGCTTGAATTGGCGATGACTTCCGCGAGTTGCGACCAAATACCAATCGTCGGCTTTGAGCATTCGCAGCACTTCGCTGACTTTCATCGGGGCAGGGTAGCAGGGCGGCTTTTGCGAGACCCGCGCCCCTGCCGCAGCGTCCAGACCAAGTAGGCCACGACCGCGAGGTTGAACACGAGCGTCGCGACCTTGATCGGGCCGGGCTTGTGCCACAGCTCGTAGACCTCGACCGGCACGTAGACCCCGCCGCTCGCCGCGCCCAGCCACGCGGCCCAGCGGCGGTCCAACCACAGGCCCCAGGCTTCGGCCCAGCGCAGCACCGAGTACGCGAGCGCGAGCGCTGCGAAGCCCCACAGCCGCGCGTCGTTGAGGTGCGCGGCGGCGTTCAGGAAGACACCAGCGAAGTGCTCGTCGGGATCGATGTGCAGGCGCGTCACGAGTGACTCGGCGATGCGGCGCACGTCGCGGTGCAGCAGCGACAAGAAGCCGAAGCCGGCACCGAACACGATGAAGCCTTTGACGGCCTCCATCAGCGCCACAACCTTCAGCGTGCGGTGGGCAGAACTCTCGGATCCAAGCAGGTACTGCATCGGCGGGCGGCGCGTTATAGAAGGGCGGGAGATCATTGCCGATTTCGCCGCAGCTCAACATCCCTCAACATACCCCGCGCGCGCCAACGCGTCGGCGCAGGCTGTGGTTTGATCGCGGCTTTACCCAAGGAGCCCAACGCATGTCAGCAACGCGCCTCACGCCGGTCCAGTTTCTCGCCGCCTACGCGGTCACCCTTGTCGTGATGAGCGCGCTCGACGGCGTCTGGCTCGGCTGGCTCGCGAAGAGCTTCTACCAGCAGCAGCTCGGCGCGCTGATGACCGACTCGGTGCGCATCGTGCCGGCCGCGCTTTACTACTTCGGCTATCCGATCGCGATCGTCTACCTGGCACTGATGCCGGCTGCGAGCCTCGGCCAGGCGGCGTTGCGCAGCGCCGTGCTCGGGCTCACGGCTTTCGGCGTCTACGACCTCACCAACCTGGCCACGCTGCGCGGCTACACCGTGGCGATGACGGTCGTCGACATGGCTTGGGGCACCTTCGCCACCGCGCTCGGCGGCAGCGCGGCATACCGCTTCGTGATCGCGCGCGCGGTCAGCGCATCGCGACGTTCAGTCAGCGCATCGCGCTGACGCGCCAGATCACGTTGCCCACGTCGTCGGCGACGAGCAACGATCCTTTGGCGTCGAGCACCACACCGACCGGTCGGCCGCTGGCCTTGCCGTCGTCGCTCAAAAATCCCGTCAGCACGTCGACCGGCTCGCCGCTCGGCTTGCCGCCGGCGAACGGCACGAAGATCACTTTGTAGCCACTGTGCGGCTGGCGGTTCCACGAGCCGTGCTGGCCGATGAACATGCCGCTCGCGAACTGCGCCGGCAGGCTCGTGCCCTGTGACGACGCGAGGCCCAGCGACGCCGTGTGCGGCCCGAGCGCGTAGTCGGGTGCGATCGCCTTGGCGACCAGGTCGGGCCGTTGCGGCTCGGCGCGCACGTCGACATGCTGGCCGTAGTAGCTGTAAGGCCAGCCGTAGAAGCCGCCGTCGCGCACGGAGGTGAGGTAGTCGGGCACGAGGTCGCTGCCGATCTCGTCGCGCTCGTTCGCGACCGTCCACAGTGCGCCGCTGGTCGGCTCGAACGCCATGCCGTTCGGGTTGCGGATGCCGCTCGCGAACAGCCGTTTGGTGCCGGTCTTCGGGTCGATCTGCCAGATCGCCGCGCGGCCTTCTTCGGCAGCCATGCCGTTCTCGCCGACGTTGCTGTTCGACCCGACGGTCGCGTAGAGCGCCTTGCCGTCCTTGCTCGCGATCACGTTCTTGGTCCAGTGGTGGTTGATCGTGCCGGCCGGCAGGTCGACCACGTTGCTGCCGGGCGTGTCGATGCGGGTCGCGCCGGGCACGTAGGCGTAGCGCACGATGCCGTTGGAGTTCGCGACGAACAGATCGTTGCCGACCAGCGCCATGCCGAACGGCGATGTCAGGTTCTCGAGGAACACGGTGCGGGTCTCTGCCACGCCGTCGGCATCGGCGTCGCGCAGCAGCGTGATGCGGTTCGCGCTCTTGGGCCCGGCGCCGGCGCGCTTCATCACGAGGTTCATCACCCAGCCGCGGATGCCCTTGGCGTCGTCAGGCTTCGGCGGCGCATTGGTCTCTGCGACCAGCACGTCGCCGTTCGGCAGCACGTAGAGCCAGCGCGGGTGGTCGAGGCCGGCGGCGAAGGCGCTGACCTGCGTGCCGGCCGCCGGCGTCGGCTTCGCGCCGTCGGCCCAGCCTTGTGCCGGCGCGATATTCACCGTCGGCAGCAACGTCTTGTTCGGTTCGGGAAGTGTCGGGCTCGCACCGGTGCCGGCAGCGACCGGCAGCTTCGCGACTTCGCCGCAGCCGGCGAGGGTCACGAGCGCCGCGGCCGCAGCGGTCAAACAAAGGGTGGGGTTGAATTTCATGACGTTGACTTTGACGTGCCGGCGCGCTCGCGCCTGTAGGCGAGCGCCTCACGCAAAGGTCGGTGCGGCGCTAGTCCTGCACCCGCCGCACTTTGACCTTCTTGCCCTTGACCTTGCCCGCCGACAAGGCCTTCAACGCCGGCTCGGCGATCTGCCGGTCGACCGCCACGTAGGTCGAGAACTCGTTGACGTTGATCTTGCCGATCTGGCTCGCCGCGAAACCCGCCTCGCCGGTGAGCGCGCCCAACACGTCGCCGGGGCGAATTTTCTCCTTGCGCCCGCCGACGATCTGCAAGGTCACCATCGGCGGCAGCAGCCGGCCGCCCGGTGCGGGCGTGAGTTCAGTGACCGGGTGCCAAGTCACCTCGCTGCCCTGCACCAGCTCGATCTTGCCGACGCTGCCCATCTCGTCGAGGCTCGCCAGGCTCAGTGCCAGGCCTTTCGCATCGGCGCGCCCGGTTCGGCCGATGCGGTGGATGTGCAGCGGCGCATCGGGCGTGGTGTCGACGTTGATCACCGCTTCGAGTTGCGCGATGTCGAGCCCGCGTGCGGCCACGTCGGTCGCGACCAGCACCGAGCAACTGCGGTTCGCGAACTGAATCAGCACCTGGTCGCGCTCGCGCTGCTCGAGCTCGCCAAGCAGCGCGAGCGCCGCGAAGCCCTGCGCATGCAGCACTTTTTCGAGGTCGCGGCACTGCTGCTTGGTGTTGCAAAACGCGATCGTGCTGGCCGGGCGAAAGTGCTGCAGCAGCAGCGCCACGGTGTGCAGCCGATCGCACTCCTTGACCTCGTAGAAGCGCTGCTCGATCTGAAGTGCATCGACCTGCGAGCGCACCTTCACTTGTTTCGGTGCGCGCAAGAACTGCTGCGCGAGTTGGGCGATGCCCTCGGGGTAGGTGGCCGAAAACAGAAGGGTCTGGCGGCTCTTCGGGCAGAGCTTGGCGAGACGCGCGATGTCGTCGAAGAAACCCATGTCGAGCATGCGATCGGCTTCGTCGAGCACCAGCGTTTGCAGCGATGCCAGCGTGAGCGCGCCGCGGTCGAGGTGGTCGAGCACGCGCCCCGGCGTGCCGACGACCACGTGTGCGCCGTGCTTCAGGCTCTCGGTCTGGTTGCGCAGCGGCACGCCGCCGCAGAGTGTGAGCGTCTTGACGTTGTCGACGCTGCGCGCAAGGCGGCGGATCTCGGTCGTGACCTGGTCGGCGAGCTCGCGTGTCGGGCACAACACCAGCGCCTGCACCGGGAACGGCTGGGTCTGGCCTTCGAGGTTGAGTTTCGACAGCAGCGCGAGTGCGAACGCGGCGGTCTTGCCGCTGCCGGTCTGCGCTTGCACGATCAGGTCGTCGCCGGCGAGCGCGAGCGGCAGGCTCGCGGCCTGCACCGGCGTCATCGCGAGGTAGCCGAGCGTCGTGAGGTTGGCGAGCTGGCCCGGTGCCAGCGGCAGCGCAGAGAACGAAAGGCCGGCGGCTGCGGCAGGCGCCTTGGCGGGAGCGGAAGCGGGAGCGTCGGTTCGGATCATTCGCGATTATCGCGGGCCATGGGGCCATGACCGCCAGCCGACGCTTGCGGGCGCCTCAGCGCTTCGCGATGTCGAGCAACTCGACCTCGAACTGCAGTGGCGTGTTCGGCGCGATCTTACCGCCGCCGGCACCTCGTTCGCCATAAGCGATCTTCGACGGGCAGGTCAACTTGGCTTTGCCGCCGACCTTCATCAGTTGCACGCCTTCGGTCCAACACGGGATCACGCCGCCAAGCGGAAACTGTGCGGGCTCGTTGCGCGCATACGAGCTGTCGAACTCGCTGCCGTTGGCCAAGGTGCCGCGGTAGTGCACCTTGACCGTGTCGGCAGCGGTCGGGTTTGCGCCGGTGCCGTCGCGAATCGATTTGTAGATCAAGCCGGTCGATGTGACGACCGCGCCCTTTTCTTTGGCGTTCGTGCCGAGCAGGTCGCCTTGCGCCGACGCGCTGATCGTGACGTACAGGCCCAGCAGGGCGGCGCCTGTGCACATTAGTTTGTTCATTTGCATGCCTTCGATGATGGAGGCTCCGATTGTCGGCGAGTGTGCAACTGTTGCAGCGCACCAATTGCCACAGCGGGCGCGTCAATGACTGTGATCGTGCGCGGTGGCGACGGCCGACAAGCGTTCGCGCAGCGTGGCAATCGGCATGAACCCGCTGCCCACCAGATGCAAATGGTCACCATGTTCGGCCACGAGCGTCGGAAAGCCGCGGATGCCCCAGGCCTGCGACTGCTGAAAATCCTGCAGCGTCGCGTCGTGCATTTTCTGCGACGCGAAGGCCGCGCCGAACTCGGCGCGCGGCAGGTCGAGCGCTTCGGCAATGTCGGCCAGCACGCCGGGCTCGGTCACGTTGCGGCCCTCGGCGTAGAACGCGTGCTGCACGGCCTTGAAGTAGCGCCACACATGCTGCGGCCACAGGCTGCGCACCGTCACGGTCGCGCGCGCGGCGGGCTCGGTGTCGTAGACGAAACCGGGGCGGTGCAGTGCGGTGTTCGGCGCCTGTGCGAACGGCTGGCCGCTCGCCTCGGCCACGCGGTGCCAGTGACCGGCGAGCTCGTCGGCGCGCTCGGGCGCGATCGCCTCGGTGGTGAACGGGCGCAGGCCGCCCATCACGAGCGCCATCTGCAGCGGCGCGGCGTCTTGCGGGTCGGCGAGCAACTCGTCGAGCGGCTTCGCGAAGCCGTAGCACCAAGAGCACATGGCGTCGCCGACATAGATCAGGTTCATTGCGTTCCGTACCGAGAACAAGGGTCGAGGCACTCTATCGGAGTCGGCGCCGCCCGGCCGGCGACAGGGTTCTTACACTACCGGGCCACGCCGCCACGAAACCGCCACTGCGCCGCCACTGCGCCGCCACCTCGCCACCACCGCGCCACCACGATCCATGACCATCCTGCTCGCCCCGATGGAAGGGCTGCTCGACTTCACGTTGCGCGACATCCTGACGCGCGCGGGCGGCGTGGACCGCTGCGTGGCCGAGTTCATCCGCGTCACCGGCACGCTGCTGCCTGAGCGCGTGTTCACGCGCGTCGTGCCCGAGTTGAACCACGGCAGCCGCACGCGCGCCGGCGTGCCGGTGCGGGTGCAGTTGATGGGTTCCGACCCGGTCTGCCTGGCGGAGAACGCGGCCCGGCTCGCTGGGCTGCAGCCGGCTGGCATCGACCTGAACTTCGGCTGCCCGGCGAAGGTCGTGAACCGCCACGGCGGCGGTGCGGCTTTGCTGCAAGACCCCGAGCTGCTGCACCGCATCGTCGCCGCCGTGCGCCGCGCCGTGCCGCCCGCG
>JANMWQ010000590.1:0-3838 GCA_031394085.1 Rhizobacter sp.
AGTGGGTCACGATGGGCGTGCCCTCCGATGGCCAGTACGGCATCCCGAAAGACGTGATGTTCGGCTTCCCGGTCACGACCGAGAACGGCAAATACAAGATTGTCGAAGGCCTGGCCATCGACGCGTTCAGTCAGGAGCGCATCAACGTCACGCTGGCCGAGTTGCAGGGCGAGCAGGACGGCGTCAAGCACCTGCTCTAGGAATGACGACACCCCGCTTGCCGGGTACGGCAATCGACCCTCCCAGGGGCCACGCGGGGCCCCTCCGTGGCCCGTGGTCGGGCCTTGCTCGGGGCGGCCCGGCGCGGCGGCCCGCGTGTTGACCATGCACCCGCGCGAGGCGCTGTTCGACAGCGCCGACCTCGCTCCCGACCTGCCCGTCTGCGACCACTACTGCGGCGTCGAGGCGCGCATGCGCAAGAGCCTCGCGCTTCAGGCCGAGATGGGGCCGGTGTTCGACGTGACGCTCGATTGCGAAGACGGCGCGCCGGTCGGCGGCGAGGCCGAGCACGCGCAGATGGTGGCCGAGCTCGCGATGTCGGCCGAGAACCGCTTTGGCCGCTCAGGTGCGCGCGTGCATCCTGTGGATCACCCGAGCTTCGCCGACGACGTGGCCACGCTCGTCGGCCGCGCCGGCACGCGCCTGGCCTATCTGATGCTGCCAAAGCCACGCGACTTCGCCGACGTGCAACGCGCGATCGACGAGATCGATCACCAGAGCCGTGTGCGCGCGCTGGCCAGGCCGATCCCGGTCCACGTGCTGGTCGAAACGCACGGCGCGCTGCGCGAAGTCGACCGGATCGCCGCGCATCCCCGCGTCGAATCGATCTCGTTCGGTCTGATGGATTTTGTCTCGGCGCACCGCGGCGCGATCCCTGCCTCGGGCATGAGTGCCGAGGGCCAGTTCACGCACCCGCTGGTGGTGCGTGCGAAGCTCGAAATCGCCGCGGCATGCCACGGCTTCGCCAAGGTGCCGTCGCACTGCGTCGTCACCGAATTCAACGATGCGCGTGCGATCTCGGCAGCCGCCGCGCGCGCTGCGCGTGAGTTCGGCTACACGCGCATGTGGAGCATTCACCCGAACCAGATCAGGCCGATCGTCGAGGCATTCGCGCCGAGCGCCGCTGAGGTCGAGCAGGCGTGCCAGATCATCACAGCCGCGCAAGATGCGCATTGGGCACCGACCAGTCACCGCGATACCTTGCACGACCGCGCCAGCTACCGTTACTTCTGGCAGGTGCTGGAGCGTGCGCAACGCACCGGCCAAGCACTGCCAACGCAGATTCGCCAGCGCTTCTTCGGCCTTCAGATCGTGGATTGAGACACGGCATTTGACCGAAATCAAATGCAATTGGTGTTGCATTTGCTCACGAGTCGCGGCCCTTCGACGCGACAATCGCGTTCTCCCCACCCTGCAGCCGACCATGACCACTCACACCCTGGCCCGCCGATCCACACTCGCCGTTGCGGCGATCTTCCTTTGCGCTGCGATGCCCACGGCAATCGCCCAGACCGCGCCGGCCAAAAAGCCGGCTGCAGCGAAGGCCTCGAAAAAAGGCCCCGTCAAGGCAGCGCCAGCCGAGCCGGCGCCTCCGGCAGCGGCCACCGCAGAGCAGATCGACGCGGCCGAGCGCGTTTTCTACGGTGCCTACGACTGCGAGTTCAAGCAAACGATCGACATCGCCACGAGCCCCAAGTACCCGTCGTATGTCGACGTGAGGCATGGCCCCCTGCACTACGTGATGAAGCCGGTGCTGTCTTCGACCGGCGCGATCCGCCTCGAAGACGTGCGCGGCGACACATTGATGGTGCAAATCTCCAGCAAATCGATGCTGCTTAACGTGAAAACCGCACAGCGCATCGTCGATGACTGTGTCAGTCCGAAACAGCGTGAATTGATCGAAGCCGCGCGCGCGGCGAAGGCGGCGACGCTGGCCTCGGCAGCGACCCCGGCGGCCGACGCGAGCGCGACGAGCACGCCGGCCGCTTCGACGATGCTGACGACCGCGCCCGCGCCGAGCGCTCCCGCATCGACCAAGTAGCCGTTGCGGGCCAGCGCCAAAGTACGCCGATTTCGGTATGTATAATTCGTGCATACCGACTTCGAGGATCACCCCATGGAAGCCACCGTTGCCGAACGCGGGCAAATCACGCTGCCCAAGGCCGTGCGCGATGCGCTCGGGCTGACCAAAGGCACGCTGCTCAAGGTCGAGCTCGACGGCGGCCGCATCATTCTGCGCAAGAACGTCGATGACGCGATTTCGCGGGCGCGCGGGCGTTTCAAGCTCGACGGCTTCGCGTCGACCGACGAAGCGATGCGCGCGATCCGCGGGCGCGCGCCCGGCGATCCGCTCGATGTCTGATGGCGATGCCTGATTGCGAGAAGCGCGCGTGATCGCGATCGACTCGTCCGTCATCGTCGACCTGCTTTCCGGCGCAGACGCCGCTGCAGCCAGTGCCGAAGCCAGTGTCAGGCACGCCCTGTCGATCGGCCCGGTCGTCGTTTGCGACGTGGTGCTCGCCGAGATCACCACCGCATTGCGCGACGGCGCCGAGGCGCTCGGCGTGCTCGAGGACATCGGTATCTCGTACCTCGCCGTCGAATCGAAATCGGCCGTGCGGGCCGGGGAGATGCAGCGGCGGTACCGCCAGCGTGGCGGCTTGCGCCAGCGCACCGTCCCCGACTTCATCGTCGGGGCCCATGCCTTGCTCCAATGCAGCGCACTGATCACGCGCGACGCCAGCTTCTTTCGCGATTACTTCAAGGGCCTGAGGGTCATCGTGCCGAAATCGGCCTGACGACGACCCCGCCCATCTCCATCGCCTCTCTCCTCCGAACACCCAAGGAACTCTCCATGTTGCACGCCTACCGCCAACACGTCGCCGAGCGCGCCGCCCTCGGCATCCCGCCGCTGCCGCTCTCGGCCCAGCAAACCAGCGCGCTGATCCAGTTGCTGAAGGCGCCGCCGGCCGGTGAAGAAGCCACGCTGGTCGAGCTGATCACACACCGCGTGCCGGCCGGCGTCGACGACGCGGCCAAGGTCAAGGCGAGCTACCTGGCTGCCGTCGCGCACGGCACGCAGACCACGCCGCTGATCTCGCGCGCCCGCGCCACCGAGTTGCTCGGCACGATGCTCGGCGGCTACAACATCGGCCCGCTGGTCGACCTGCTAGCCGACGCTTCGGTCGGGTCGGTGGCCGCCGAAGGCCTCAAGAAAACGCTGCTGATGTTCGACCAGTTCCACGACGTTCAGGAGAGGGCCGAGAAAGGCAACACGAACGCAAAAGCGGTGCTGCAAAGCTGGGCCGATGCCGAGTGGTTCACGTCGCGCCCAGAGGTGCCGCAGTCGATCACCGTGAGCATCTTCAAAGTGGCCGGCGAGATCAACACCGACGACCTCTCACCCGCGCCCGACGCCTGGAGCCGCCCCGACATCCCGATGCATGCGCTGGCGATGCACAAGAACGCGCGCCCCGGCCTCGACCCGCGCGCGTTGCCCGAAGAAGACGGCAAACGCGGCCCGGTGAAGTTCATCGAAGCCATGCGCGACGAATGCGAGAAAGCGGGCCGCCTCGTCGCCTACGTGGGCGACGTGGTCGGCACCGGCTCGTCGCGCAAATCGGCGACGAATTCGGTGCTGTGGTTCACCGGCGAAGACATCCCGTTCGTGCCGAACAAGCGCTTCGGTGGCGTCTGCCTCGGCGCCAAGATCGCGCCGATCTTCTACAACACGATGGAAGACTCGGGCGCATTGCCGATCGAGCTCGACGTGAGCCAGATGAACATGGGCGACGTGGTCGAGTTGCGCCCCTACGAAGGCAAGGCGCTGAAGAACGGA
>JANMWQ010000625.1:0-2725 GCA_031394085.1 Rhizobacter sp.
TACTGCGGCGCTTGTCGCTTGAAGGTCGCGACCACTTCGCGCTGCCAGTCGCCCGAGAAGCGGCGGCGCACGCCGAAGTCGAAGAACTCGAACGGATGCCGGCGCTTGGGCTCATCGTCGAACGCGCGCAGCCGCTCGACCTTGGCCTGCAAGCGCTTGCGGCCTTCGGCGAAGGCCAGCGTCTGGTCGAAGCGGCGAAAGTACAGCTCGTTGACGATCGCGAGCACGTAGATCTCGAACGCCATCACGTGCACTTGCGGGCCGCTCGCGACGATCTGCAACTTGCCGTCGACCGCGCTCGCACTCGCGCTGATGAACTCGCGCTGGAAATGAAAGATGCGCAGGAAATCGACGAAATCCGAGCGCATGAAGCGCAAGGACCCGAGGTAGGCGAGGTCGTGGGGCGTGAACTGCAGGCCGCACAGGTGATCGAGCTGCGCGTTGATCTCGGCCAGCAGATCGGTCAGCGGGAAGGCCGGCTCGTTGCGGCACACGAAGGTGTATTCGGCCAGCGTCGCCGGGTGGCGGTGCAGCATGGTCTGCCACATCGTGAACTTGTAGAGGTCGGTGTCGAGCAGACTGGTGATGACGGGATGCATCGCAGGGGTCTCAAGTTTGAAAGAGAAGGGCGCAAGGCCGCATCACGCGTGCCCGCATTCTCGCGCCGGAACGGCGCGCCGGGTCGCGGCTGGCGGTGCCGAGCACCGGCGGCGTGCCGTCCGGCATCACGAACGCGCCGATTCCGACACGCGGTGGGCGCAGCGCCGATTGCCAAGGCGGCGGCGCTGGTTAACCTCGGGGGCTTCGCAAGCAAGGAGACATCCCATGGTTCGTGCCCTCGTGTTTTTTCTGGTGCTGGTGCTCGCCGGCTTGTTCGCGCTGATCAACTGGCCGGCCTTCTCCGCGCTGACGCCGCTCTCGCTCGGCTTCACCACCGTGCAAGCGCCACTCGGGCTGATCATGCTGGGCTTCATCGCCTTCCTGTGCGTGCTGTTCACGGTCTGGGTGATCTCGCTGCAAGCGAGCTCGTTGCTGGAGTCGCGCCGCCAGACGCGTGAATTGCAGGCCCAGCGTGACCTCGCCGACAAGGCCGAAGCGTCGCGTTTCACCGAGCTGCGCGCCGAACTGATGGCCCGGCTCGACCGCCTGCAGAGCGACTCGCGCAACGCCGTCGAGCAAAACGCCAACGCCGTCGCTGCGCAACTCGGCCAGCTCGAAGACCGCCTCGAACGCGACCGGTCGCTGGCGCCGCCGGCGCGCTGAGGGCTGGCTGGCGGCGCGGCGGCGAGGCTGTGTCCCGAACGCGACACGGAGCGAGGGTTAGCTCGCCTGACAGGGTGCGGAGCAAGCGGGCTATTCTCGGCCCCGCTCGCCCGAGCCATGCGCCTTCAGAGCGCCGCCCCCAACCGCCAGGAGACTTCTCGATGCACCTTCACTCACCATGGCGGCTGACCGCCCTCGCCCTCGCCACCACCTCGTTCCTCGTCGCCTGCGGCGGCGGTGACGACGATGTCCAGCGTGGCAGTCTGGTCGAAGCCCCGGTCACCGTCACCACGCTGACCGCCGCGCAGATCGACGCTTCCACGGCGTCCAGCGGGCTGCAGGGCCTGAGTGGCAAGGCGAAGTGCGATGTCAAGGTGGTCGCGCTCAACTACAACACGATCGGCGCCAAGGCCGAAGCGTCGAACGCCTCGGCGGTGATGCTGGTGCCGGGTGGCAGCGCGTGCACCGCCGCGTCGGCACTGGTGGCCTATGCCAAGGGCACCGACGTGCAAAAGCCCCGCACGCTCGCCAACCCCACTGACGGCGAAACCTTCTTGCTCGCTGCGATGTACGCGGCGCAGGGCTACACCGTGGTCGCGACCGACTACCTCGGTTACGCGAAGTCGGCTTACGCCTACCACCCCTACCTGCACGCCGACTCCGAAGCCAGCGCGGTGATCGATTCGATCCGTGCCGCGCGCAACGCCGCCGCCACGCTGAACGTAGCGCTGTCGGGCAAGGTCATGCTGACCGGCTACTCGCAGGGCGGCCACGCATCGATGGCAGCACACCGCGCCGCCGAGCGCGACAACGCCGGCGAGATCAACATCGTGGCCGGCGCCCACCTCGCCGGGCCGTACAACCTGTCGGGCTCGCTCAAGGTGCCCGGCGCGATCGCCGGCTATCAGTTCTTCGTGCCGTTCATCATCACGTCGTGGCAGAAGATCTACGGCGGCATCTACGCCGACGTGACGGCAGCGTTCAAGCTGCCCTATTCGACCGGGATCGAGACCCTGCTGCCGAGCCCGACCCTGAACTACACCACGCTGGTCACGTCCGGCGCGTTGCCAGGCAAGAACGGCGAGTCGCCAGCAGCGGCGCGCGACCTGCTGATGCAACCCGCTTTCCTGAGCGATTCGCAGACGAACCCGAACAACCCGTTGTTCCTGGCGGGCAAGAAGAACGACCTGCTCGGCTGGAGCCCGAAGTCCAAGACCTTGCTGTGTGGCGGCGCCGGTGACCCCACGGTTCCCCCGGCGGTGCACCAGACCGTGATGAAGGCCGACTTCGACAGCCGCGCCCTCACCAATGTCACGTCGGTCGACGTCGACCCCAGCGTGCGAGCCGTTTACGGGACGAACGGCGCGGCGCCGACCGACCCGACATCGGCAGCGTTCGCGACCTACTACGGCAACTACCACGGCAGCTACGAGCCGCCGTTCTGCCACCAGCAGGCCAGGGT
>JANMWQ010000643.1:0-2914 GCA_031394085.1 Rhizobacter sp.
CCTCGGTGTTGCCCTCGCCGAGTTCGGCTGCAGCCTGAACCGCGAAGACGGCGCGCGAGCGCGCGCTGTACAGGTCCACGCTGTCAACGTGCAACGCTGGCACCGCGTGGCGTTCAGCATCGGCACCACCGCTCTGCTGCACACGCACGTTGAGCTTCAGGCTCGCGCCGGGGTGGGTCTTGGGTAGGCCGCGCACCTGCCACACACGCGCACCGCACGTCAGGCGCAGGTTGTCGCCGTCGATCTCGGGCTGCAGTGCTTGATCGACAGATGGTTCGGCCGCTGGCGCGGCCGCAGCAGCTAAAGAAGGAAGTGGTTTCGGCACTGGCGTTGATGGCTCGGGCTTCGCTTCTTTAGCCGCTGGCTCGGTCGGCATCGTGTCGTTCGCTCTCGCCGGCGCTTGTCCTTTACCGAGCCACACGGCCTTGCGGATCAACAACCCCAGCGACTTCGACGCCGGCTGAACTTTGAGCGCGTATTCGTTGGCGTCCATGCCCTTGGGGAACTGGATGCGCCAGCATTCGATGCCCTGCGCCATCAAGACTTCGGCCACCTTGGCCGCGCCGCGCTCGCCAGCCTCGTCGCGGTCGTAGGCGATCAGCACACGCTCGATGCCGTGGCGCTTGAAGGCGTCAACGTGCTCGTCGGTGAAGCCCTCGATGCCGTAGCTTGCCGTCACGTTGCGGTACCCCGTGCACCAGAAGGTCAGCGCGTCGATCAAGGCCTCGCACAGGATGATCTCGCGCGAAGCGGCGAGTGCGCGAACGGTCGAGCGCGTGTCAACACCGGACTACTTATCCCCAATTCCGCCGGAGTAAATTTCCCCACCCTGTATCGGTTCCGGTGCTCAGCCGGACGTAGGTGCAGCAGCTTCCTTTCGAGGGCGACCCGGGCCGCGTTTGATCTCGGGTGGGTTGCCGTTTTGCAAGGCCGCGCGGTTGCGCAGATGCTCCGGCAACAAGTTCGCGTGCTCGCGCAGCCGGTACGAGTTGCCCTCGATCGGGATCACCACCGCGTGGTGCAGCAGCCGGTCCAGCAGCGCAGTGGCGACCACCGAGTCGCCGAAGATTTCGGCCCACTCGCCGAAGCCGCGGTTGCTCGTCATGATCATCGCGCAGCGCTCATAGCAGGCGTTGACGAGCTGGAAGAACAGATTGCCCCCACCCGAGCCGACGGGCAGGTAGCCGATCTCGTCGACGATCAAGACGCTGTGGCGGGCCAGATAGCGCACCCGCTCGGTCAGGCGCCCCTCGCGTTCGGCGCGCCGCATCGAGTCCACCATTTCCGCCAGCGTGGCCATGTACACGCTCTTGCCGGCACGCACCGCCTCCACGCCGAGGGCGATCGCCAGATGGGACTTGCCCGTGCCCGGCGGCCCGAGCAGATGGACGCATTGATGCCGCGCCACGAACTCGAGCTCAGCCAGCGCCAGCACCCGGTTGCGATCCAGGCTCGGCTGGAAGCTGAAGTCATAGCCCGACAGCGTCTTGACGGTCGGCAGCCGCGCCGTCTGCAACGCCATCTTGATGCGTCGGCTCTCCCGCGTTGTGTACTCCTCGCCCAGCAGCGACTCGATCGCCTCCAGCGCACTGATCTCGCCCTGCTCGATGCGCGAGAGCAGCATCTGCAGCGCCTCCAGCGCACGCGGCATCTTCAGGCCGACCAGATGCCGGCGGATGCGGTCGGTGGTGTCGCCGCTCATCGCGGCGCTCCCGTGGTGGCACGCGACGCCGCGCCGAGCCGCTCGGCCACCGCCGCGTAGACCTCCAACCCTCGACGGGCCACGCTGTGACCGGGCGGCTGCACCAGCACCGACTTCTCGAGCTCCGGCGCCGGGTGCGAGCGCCGCGGCTGTCGATGCCCCGGCAGCAGCGAGCGCTGGCACCGCCCGTGCAGCAGCGCGTGCACCGCCACCAGCCGATGGCCGTCGTGGATGCGCACGCAGTCGGCGGTCGTCTCCACCTCCAGTACCCGCTTCACGGTCCCGTCGGGCACGCTGTAGAGGTTGCCGCCCACGGAGACCATGCCCTCGTGGCTGACGCGACGCTCAGTGCGCAGCACGGCGTCGAAGCGACCAGCGGGCAATGCCTTCAGGCTGGCGCGCTCGGCCGCGAAGTGCTCGGCCACGACCCGCCCCGTGCTGCCGTGCAGCCGGGCGTTGGCGACCGTGTCGAGCCACACGCGCAATTGGCGGTTCAGGTCATCGAGGTTGGCGAAGCTGCGGGCGAGGAAGAAGTTGGCCCGCACGTAGCGGAACGGTCGCTCGATCTTGCCCTTGGTCTTGGCACGGTAGGCCTTGCAGGCCCGCGGCTTGAAGCCGTAGTGCGCGCCGAGCCCGATCAGCTTGGCGTTGTAGACGATGCCGGTGTCGTCAGCCGCCTCGCCGAGCACGGCCGTCTTCATGCGGTCGTACAGGATCTCGTGCGGCGTGCCGCCGATGTGCTCGAAGGCGAGCATGTGGCAGCGCAGGACGGTGCCGAGATCCTGGTGCAGCACGTACTGCGCCCACAGGTAGCGGCTGTGGCCGAGCACGATGGCGAAGAGCCAGACCCGGTGCTGCACACCGGGCTGCTCGGTGAACTCGACCATGAAGTGCGCAGAGTCGACCTGCGCCTGGCGGCCGGCGGGCGTCTCGAAGCGGACCTCGAAGGGCGCGACCACGGGAGGCCGAACCGCGCGCAGGAAGTCGTTGAGCTGGGTAACGCCGCCGGCGTAACCGCGCTCGCGCACTTCGCGCAGCAGCCGCACGCCGCTGAGTTCGGGCCAGGCGGCCACACGCTCGCGCAGGTAGGGCTCGTAGGGGCCGAGCAGCGTCAGGCGCGGCGTGCGCGAGGCGTACTTGGGTACTGACCTTGCCCCTGATTGACGTAGTCCATAGCCACTCGATTACGCGGCTTTCTTTGGCTGGCCCGCG